>QHVX01000032.1 GCA_003222375.1 Acidobacteriota bacterium | reverse complement strand
CGCCGCGTCGCGCGACTTCGAGGCCGACGAGATGCTGCGCAAGCCGGTGAAATTCGAGGCCATGAAGGCCGCGCTGACGAATTTGCTTGCGGCGCGGGTGTAGCGACCAGAAATCACCACAGAGCGCACAGAGATCACAGAGAAAAGCTACTCGGTGTTTAGAAGAGCAGCAGCGTTGCAGTTGGGGATTGATCGCCAAGCCGTCTCTGTGCTCTCTGTGTGCTCTGTGGTGAAATCACTCCCGAAAATCAACCATACGGGTTCTTCACCGCGATCTCCATGTGCCATTCCGGTTTCTCGATCGCGTGAAAGCCGATCAGCTCATAAAGTTTGTGCGCGTCGCGGGTGAGCAGGTGCCATCGCCGCAGGCGCTGAAGATCGGGATGCTCGCGGATCGTTTGCATCAGTTGCTTTGAAACGCCCTTGCCGCGATAAGCCTCGAGGACGAAGACATCTCCCATGTACGCGAAGACTGCGAAGTCCGTGACGACGCGCGCGAATCCGATCTGACGGTTGCCGTCGTATGCGCCGAAGCAAAGCGAGTTGGCGATGGAGATTTCGACGAGATCGCGCGGAATGCTTTTCGCCCAATACGATTGCTCGCTGAGGTAGCGATGGATCATCGCGACGTCGAGTCTCGACTTATCAGTACTGATCGTGTACATGAGGCGAGTATGCAGCAGATTGTTGATGAGAAGCTCCTGCAGCGCGCGCACGATCACGCGGTCGAATTTCTTCGTGCACTTCCCGAGCGGCACGTCGGCGCACGCGCCACGCGCGAGGAGCTGTTGTCGATTTTTCGCGTGCCGTTGTCGGACAAAGGGGAGGATGGCAATCGTGTTCTCGACGTTCTCTCGGGCTCCGCGGAGCGCGGCGTCGTCGGAAGCGCCGGGCCGCGATATTTCGGTTTCGTGATCGGCGGATCGCTGCCGGTCGCGCTGGCAGCCGATTGGATCACGAGCACCTGGGATCAGAACTCTGGTCTTTTCGTGACTTCGCCGGTCGTATCGGTGCTGGAGGAAGTCTCGCGCGAATGGCTGCTCGAGCTGTTCGATCTTCCACGCACGGCCAGCGTCGGCTTCGTCACCGGCTGTCAGATGGCGAACTGCACCGGGATCGCCGCGGGCCGCGATGCAGTGCTGCGTCGCGCGGGCTACAACGTCGAAGAGCAGGGTCTCATCGGAGCGCCGGCGGTCAACATCATCCTGAGCGCCGAGGCACACATCACCATTTATTCGTCGCTACGGCTCCTGGGCCTCGGATCAAAAAAAGTCCGGCTCGTGGAAACCGATGATCAGGGACGCATGCGCGTCGAAGCGCTCCGCAAAGCACTTGCAAACGTCGAGGGTCCGACGATCGTCTGCGCGCAGGCAGGGAACGTCAATACCGGCGCGGTCGATCCGCTTGGGGAGATTGCGTCGATCACGCGCCAGCGCGGCGCGTGGCTTCACGTCGACGGTGCGTTCGGATTGTGGGGCCGCGCGAGCCGCGATCGTCGATCGCTGCTCGACGGCGTCGAGCTTGCCGATTCGTGGGCAACCGACGCGCACAAATGGCTGAATGTTCCATACGACAACGGAGTCGTGATCGTGCGCGATTCGGCAGCCCACCGCGCCTCGATGACGGTTTCGGCGGACTACCTCGAACAAACCGCCGGCGCCGAACGCGATCCGTTCGATTGGGTCCCTGAATTTTCCCGGCGCGGCCGCGGCATCACGATCTACGCGGCATTGCGATCGCTAGGCAAGCAAGGCGTCGAATCGCTCGTCGATCGACTGTGTGCGCGCGCGAGGCAAATCGGCGATCTGCTCGGAAAAGAAAAAGGCGTCCGCGTTCTCAACGACATCGTCCTGAACCAGGTTCTGGTGCGATTTGGAGACGATGACGAAAAAACGCGACGCGTCATCGCCCGCGCGCAGCAGGAAGGCACGTGTTGGATGGCCGGGACGACCTGGCACGGCATGGCCGCCATGCGAATCTCGGTCTCGAACTGGGCGACGAGCGAGCAGGATATTGCGCGATCAGCGGAGGCGATTGCCCGTGCCGCTCACTCTTGAGGGTGCAGCGCAGCGACGATGTCTTCGACTTTCTCCGTTTTCTCGATCACGTGCAGGCTCCCGCAGGTGTGCTGGCGCACGGTGGCGTGATCGGAGGTGGTCATGAGGAGCACATTATCGAGATGATCGCCAACTTCCTCGACCAGATACGTGACCACGCCGTACCCGCTGTGGCGCGGCAGGTCGGTGTCGATAACGATCGCGCTGTACTGCTCGTTCTGAAGCTTCTCGATCGCGTCCCAACCGTCGGTCGCGAGGTCGGCCTGCAAGTTGAGGCACTCGCCGGCTTTCTCGATGGCGGCGGCGATCAGCGGATTGTCTTCGACGATGAGAAGCTTCATGGCAAGCAATCTAGGACCGGCCCACGAGACTGGCAAGCTCGGCTACTCGATGTTGAGGACTTTCGCGACCCGCGCCAGAAGGATGTTGTTCTTCACCGGCTTCCGGATGAAATCAGCGGCGCCGACCGCAAACGCCTTGATCTCAACCTCTTCTCCTGGAAGGCCGGAGATGAAAATCGCAGGAATCTCGAGGCCGTTCTCGCGAACCGCCTGCAGGAGGCTGTGGCCATCGATGAATGGCAGGTCGACATCGAGGAGCATCAAGTCGACTCTCTCTCGCCCGATCGTCATCAACGCCTCGGCGCCATCCTTCGCGATCAGCGCGTTGTAGCCGGCCGCCTTTAGAAGAGCGCTGATCAACTCGCGATTCAGTACGTTGTCTTCGACCACCAGCACATTCTTGCGGACCTGTTCCGCCGGCACGCCCTGCGCGCTCGTCTTGGCGCGAAGCGCGAGGATGTCGCGGGACAACGCCTTCGTTTCGGCGTCCGGCTCGATGCGGAGCTCGCGCTTGAGGACTCTTGCGCACGTCTCGTATTGCTGGAGGGCATTGACCAGATCGCCGCTCTGCACGTACAGACGCATGAGGGAGCGGTGCATCGGTTCCTGAAGGATGTCGATGCGCAGCGAGCGTTGTGCGGTGGCAATGGCGTCATCGATGGCACCCCGCCGCGACTGCAATTCGAGTAGTTGCGCGTGCGCCCGAAGCGCCATGCGATGCAGCCGATCGCGCTCAGCGATCACCCATTGATCGAAGCGCTCCTCATTAATCTGAAAGCCGTCGAGGAGATCGCCGCGATAAAGCTGCGACGCTTTGGTGAGCGCTTCTTCCGTTCCTGACGCCACCAGGGGCTCGAACGCCGCGACATCGCACTCGACCAATGATTCTTCGAGTCCGAGGAGATCGTTTTCTTCGATCAGGACCTTGGCGTCGGGCGAAAGCTGCCCGAGCTCTTTGCGTAGAGTCGACAGAGTCTGACGCAGACTCTGTCGTGCTTGATCGGGGCCGGTGCTGCTCCACAACAGCGACGCGATCTTTTCACGCGACACCCGCTGCGAAGGCTTCACGGCCAGATACGCCATCAGCGCCTGCGATTTTTTCGCGGAAATCGTAAACAGCGATCCAGCGGCAGACCGCATCTGCAGATCACCGAGAAGACTAATTTGCAGCAGCGCCATGAAACGACGTCGGTACGATTACCAGCATTATCGCTTAATCTCGCACGGGGAGACGCCTGATGCTGGACACCGTTGAAGTTGGCAATTCTCTTCGTGAATTGATCCAGAATCGAAACTGGGACCAGTTGCGCGGCCGGATTCGCGGCATGAATCCGTCCGATGTGGCCGATCTGATCATCGCTCTGCCGCCGGAAGAAGAAGCGTTTGTCTTTCGCGTCCTTCCGAAAGACCAGGCGGGCGAGGTTTTCTCCTATCTGCCACCCGATCATCAGGAAGAGCTCATCGCTGCCCTCACGAACGAGCAGGTTCGCGGAGTGTTGCAGGCGATGCCGCCCGATGACCGTACGCGTCTTTTCGAAGAGATGCCGGCTGAGGTCACGCGCCGGCTTCTGGCGACGCTGTCACCGGACGAGCTGAAAAACACGAGCTGGCTGCTTGGATATCCCGAAGAAACCGCCGGCCGTTACATGACGCCCAAGTACGTCACGATCGATCCCAAGATGCGCGCCGGCGAAGCGCTCGAGCACATTCGGAAAACGGGTCGCGGGATGGAAACCATCAACGTGGTCTACATCGTCGATGAGCGCGGGAAGCTGGTGGAAGACATCCGGCTCGCGTCGCTCGTTCTCGCCGATCCGAACACGCCCGTGATGGAGATTCAGGATCCGCCGATGGTCTCATTGTTCGCCACCGTTGATCGCGAGGAAGTCCTCAAGGCGTTCGAGCGATACGACCGCCTCGCACTGCCGGTCACTGATGCGGACGGACACATGCTGGGCATCATCACGGTCGACGACATCCTCGACGTCGCCGAGCAGGAAGCGACCGAAGACATGCAGAAACTCGGCGGCATGGAAGCGCTCGACGCGCCGTATCTGAATGTCGACGTTTTCTCGATGATCCGCAAACGCGCCGGCTGGCTCTCCGCGCTATTCCTGGGCGAAATGCTGACGGCCACGGCGATGACTTACTTCGAAGGTGAGATCGCGCACGCGGTCGTCCTCGCGCTGTTCGTTCCGCTGATCATCAGCAGCGGCGGGAATTCTGGATCGCAAGCGACGTCGCTGATCATCCGCTCGCTCGCGCTGCGCGAGCTGCGGCTTCGCGACTGGTACAAAGTTTTTCGTCGCGAGCTCCTCTCCGGCGTCGCCCTCGGCGCTCTCCTCGGCGCGATCGGTTTCGTTCGGATCTTCCTGTGGGAAAAGTTGCACTTCACGGATTACGGCAAGCACTACATGCTGGTGGCCTTCACGGTCTGGGCCTCGCTCATCGGCGTGGTGACCTTTGGAACGCTGGCCGGCAGCATGCTGCCTTTCATTCTGCGAAAACTCGGATTCGATCCCGCCACCAGCTCCGCGCCGTTCGTCGCGACACTCGTCGACGTGACGGGGCTGTGCATCTATTTCACGGTAGCGCTGTTTATCTTGAGAGGGACACTTCTCTAGGCAATTAGTTTTCGGCAGCCGCGGCGAGCCGCGGCCCCAAAGCGGTGCCAAGGCACCGCACTCCAAAGGCGGTGTTTATTCTGCGCGGGACACTGCTCTAGGCCCCGCCTTTTCGCCGAAGAACGCGCGCAGGTCATCGAGGCGCGATTCGATGTCGCGCTCGCCGGTGTCGATCAATTCGCGAAGGTACTGCGGCTCGAACATCAGCATCGACACGAAATCGGGCGACTCGGTCTCGTCGGCGCCTAAAGCGCGCGTGAAGAGACGGATGCTACGCGGCAGATCGCGCTGGTGGTCGCCTGCCAGTTTGCCCAAATCAACGGATGGGCGCAGCGTCAAAAGCTCGATGCGCCGGAAGCCGTTGCGCTCCACCGGAGGAAGGTGATCGATCATCTCGTTCATGCGCTGCATGCGGATGACGTCCTCATCGATCACGTCGAGAAAGACAGAGTTTACGAGCTGGCTGATGAGCTGCGCCGCAGGTGGATAACCGCGAACGCCGGGGTGGCTCGCTTCATCGGGAGTGCGCTGATAGCCGGTCGACATCGCGAGAATACGACGTGCGCCGAGGTGAACGGCCGGCGAAAGGGGAGCCGACAAACGAATGCCGCCATCGCCGTACCACCGATCGCCGATGTAAACCGCCGGGAAAACGAATGGAAGGGCCGCCGATGCCAGAACGTGTTCGACCGTCAATTCGCAAGGCACGTTTCTACGTTGAGTTCCTTCAAAAATTTCGAGATTGCGTCCCTGAACCCAGCGCACACTCTGACCAGTCGCGTAATCGAGTCCGATGAGTGCAACCGCCTTCAGCCAGCCTTCCGCGAGATTTTCGCGTATGCCGCTAATCGGGGCGCGATGAATCGGGCTATCGAACAGCTCGCGCAGAAGCGACGCCAAGGGATCCGAATTGAACAGGCCATGCGGCTTGCGGCTGACAAAGCGTGGTATCACGCCATGCAAGGCGGTACGAAAGGGAATGAGTCGCGCGTAGTTAGGGCTGAAAACGTGATGGCATTCGAGTGCGCACCAGAGGTCGGTCAGGTCCTCGACTTTTTTCGCCAATGGGCCCGATTTGGCGGCCAGGAACATTGCGTTGATTGCGCCGGCCGAGACCCCTGTGATGATCTCAAACTGCAAATCGGGGAAATGTTTGGCGATGCCTCGCAGGAGGCCGACCTGATAGGCCGCTCGGGCCCGGCCGCCGGTGCGCATGATGGCGAGGTCGCCGCGGTCGTCATCGACCCTATCCGGAACTGGAGCAAGCTCAGGTATGGTCACCAAAGCTCAGCCATTTCAAAGAAGTTGCCAACCGATGATTTGCGTGTGATGCAAGGTACGATTTGACGGTGAGAATCGCGGTCGTCGGAGGCGGCATCAACGGGGCGGGGGTGGCGTGGGAGCTGGTCCGGAAGGGCTACGAGGTAACACTTTTCGAACGCGGCCGCTGCGGCGCGCAAACGTCTTCCGCCACGACGAAAATGATCCACGGCGGCCTGCGCTACCTCGAAGGATTCCACGTCGAGCTGGTCCGCGAATCGCTGCGCGATCGCGCCTGGCTGCTCGATCATCTTCCGCAGTTGGTCAAGCCGATCGAAATCCTGTTACCGATTTATAACGACAGTCCCCGGCCGCGATTCGTGGTCGCGATCGGCCTGACGCTGTATGACCTTCTCTCCGGCACGGCCAACATCCGGCGACACCGATCGCGCTCGGCCGAAGAGCTCGCGCAAATGGCTCCGCTGGCGCGCGAGGGGTTGCGCGGAGGGTTCAGTTACTGGGACGCGCAGGTCGACGATGCGGCGCTCGTACGCGCGGTCGTCGAGTCCGCTCGGCGCGACGGCGCTGTCATTCGCGAAATGACGCCGGTCACCGGACTTCGCCGCGATCGTGACGGCTGGCTGGTGCAGACTCCTTCGGGCGGCGAAGAGCGATTTTCGATGGTCATCAACGCCGCGGGACCATGGATGAACGAGCTGCTGAAGGCCAATCACATTCGATCGCGCTATCGGCTGTCACTCGTCCGCGGCTCGCATCTCGTTCTGAAGCGTCGCGTTAGCGAGGTCGGAATTCTGCTTCAGTCCGCTTCGGATCGTCGCGTCTTTTTCGTACTGCCCTGGAAGGGGACGACGCTGGTCGGCACAACCGAAGTCGTGCAGCGCGGAACACTCGATGACGTGCACGCATCGCAGGAAGAAATCGACTATCTGATCAGCAGATTCAATCACTACATTCGGGAGCCGATCACATCCGCCGAGGTCGCCTCGACATTCGCCGGCGTGCGGCCGCTCGTCGGACGCGCGTCGAATCCGAGCGCGATCGGACGCGAGTACCGGATTCAACGCCACGGGAACCTGATCAATATTTTCGGCGGCAAGATGACGACGTTCATGTCGCTCGCTCGCAAAGTTGCCTTGCGTGTCGATAATTACTTCGGTCAGCCGCGGCCGGCCCGTGAGCCGCAGTTTTCGATATGAGCCATTACGTCACCGATCTCGATGGCGAGCGCAAACCGCGCAAGCTCCCCGACCGTGAGCTCGATGCCAGCGAGACCCGGGTGTTGGGAAGTCTCGCCGAGAAGCAGATGTCGACGCCGGAGTACTACCCGCTGACGCTCAATGCGATCATCGCCGCGTGCAATCAGAAGTCGAATCGCGAGCCGGTCATGGAGCTCAGCGAAGGCGATGTGCAGAGCGCACTCGATCGACTGCAGAGCGAAAAGCTGGTGTGGAAGGTGATGGGCGGGCGGGCGGTGCGGTGGGAGCACAACCTCGATGCCAATCTCCAGCTCGATCGCCCCGCGAGGGCCATTTTGACGCTCCTGTTTTTGCGTGGGGCGCAAACGCCTGGCGAG
>QHVX01000031.1:3019-23884 GCA_003222375.1 Acidobacteriota bacterium | reverse complement strand
CGTATCCGTTCGTCGGAGAGAGCGTCATTCGCGATGTGCTCATCGGACCGATCGTCACCGACTGCGGAGTGGCTTGACCGCCGCCGGAAATACGAACCGAGTGACGGCGATTCCCCGATCCAACATCGACCGTCACGTTCGCCGCGGCGTTCGATGGATTCGCGATATACACGTCCGTCTGAGATCCCGCCGCGAACATCGGTATGATCAGCGATCCGGACGCGGCGCCGAATTGGCGAGAATCGAGGAGAATCCAACTGTCGCCGCTGCCGTCAGCGATGACGCTGGCGAAACCGGTCACCCGCGCCGATCCGCTGCTGTCGTTCGTCAGGATGATCGACCGCGCAGCGGCCGGCACATCTCCGGTAACGAAAGCAAACGGACCGATGGCAGTACCATCGGTTCCAACGACGTTGCCATTGAGATCACGGTATTCGAACGACACGTGGCCGGCATTGCCCGTGACCTCCTGGATGAAAATCGAAGTACTGGTCGCGTCAGTCGTCGAATTGTCGGCGCCGGTGAACACCAGGCGTTCGCCGGCGCCGATGCTGCGATCCGAACGCAGAATCGGCAATGCCGTGATCGACGAGATGGCGGCCGTCGAAACGTTGGTCGACACCACCGCGCTCAACGCCACGTTCAGATTGTCGCTGCTGCGGACTTGCAGCGATCCGCCGAGTCCTGTCAGGCCGAAGACGTTCTTGATGACGGCCGGAAATGCGATACCGACATTCGATGGAATCGCCGGCAGATTCCCGATCTGCTGTTGCCCCTGCGCCGCGAGAAACAGTCTCAGATCCGGTACGCCGTTTTTGCTCGACAGCATGAGATCGCCGTTGAAGCGACTGTTCGTGCGCAGCGCGTCGATGAAGTAGGCCAGCTCGCCGGGATTCAGCGCCGAAGGCGTTCCCGATGCGACATTGGGCTTCACCACATCAACAATCGTGACCGACACGCTGCCGGTCGGAGTCGCGCCAAGCGCGGTCTTCCCCGACGCGCTTGTCAGGTAGACGAGTGTGATTCTTCCGGAGAGAGCACCGACGAGCGAAGCGGTGTCGGGACGCTGGGAGCGGTCGACTGTGAAACCGATTTGCGTCGTCTGTCCCGGACCGATGGTGATCAGGCCCGATTGCGGAATGATCCACGGAACATCGGAGACCGCGATGCCCTGCAGCGTTCCGGTGCCATTGTTCGTGACGGAGATCGTGCCGGTCGGATTCTGACCAGCGGGCGCAGAAACGTCGCTCCGAGGAATCGCTTGCGGAATGACAGGCGCAGTCGGTGGCGCAGCGACGAGCAGGTGGACGGGAACGTCAATGCTGTTCGATACGTTGATCGAACCGTCGTACGAGCCGGCTTGCTGCGACTTTGCTGTGATCGTGACGACCTGACTTCCGCCCGCCGGGATCGTGAACGATGTCGGTGCAATCGTGAAGAAAGTTCCGTTCTGAGTGAGCGTCACATCCGCGGCCGCGGTCCCAACGTTCGACACGGAGATACTGTCGGTAGCCCCCGCGGTTCCGGTCGCCTGGACCATGCCGCTCGGAAACGTACTGACGACGATGCGCGGGCCGGCGCCAACCACTGTGACAGTTGCGGAAGCCCTCGCCGTGCTGGCTGGACCTGTTGCGGTGAGGGTGTAGGTGGTCGTCTGCTTCGGAGAAACGCTGATGCTCCCGCTAGGACTCCGCGCGCCGCTGCCGTTGTCAATCGTCACACCACTCGTGTTGAGCGTCGACCACGAGAGTTTCGTCGAATCGCCTGCATTGATGGTGGACGGGTCAACGCTGAACGTGTTGATGAGGGCGGGCGGAAATGCGGGTGGCGTGGCTGTCGTGCGCGTGCCGGTAAAGGTCGTCTGTTCGCGGTCTGTAATCAACGAACCGGAGAGTGTGTTGCCACTGAGAGTAACCGTGACCGACCCGTTGACCTCATTCGTCCCCTCGCGAAAATTCGGCGCCGTGAAGACGTTTCCGGTAATCGTTCCGGAAAACGAACCCTCATCGTCCTCCGTCCCGATCGTGCAGTGGCCGCGACCGTCGTCGAGATAGGTTTTCCTGCCAGTGAGCGAGCCAACGGCCGTAGCGACATTCCCGATCTGAGCAATCGTGGCGGTGAACGGGCCGGAGGACGTCACTGAACCGGTTAGATTCACACAGCCGGGATGCGCCGGATTCGTCGACTGCGCGTTGACGGTGCTGTTGTATGTGCCGGCGTACGTGCCGCTGAATCCTGTCGCAGGCGTCTGCGTGCTGACCTGAGTGAGAGTTCCACTGAGATTCTCGCCATCACCCCTGGTGATCGTGACGTCCATGGAACTTCCGTTTACGGTGGCGCTGAACCGGCCCACTTTGCCCGCTTCCAGAACAGTCGTTCCAGTCAGAGTGGATCCCGATGTCGTGGCGCTCAATTGAATGACGATGGTTTCCGTCGGAGATGGCGCGCTGGTGCAGGGATCACTCGGACCGGTGACTTCGAGACTGCCGGCCACCACGTTCCCTGACTCGATCAAACCGAGATTGACTGAAAAGGGCTTCGACCGCGGTTGGATCGGTGAATCGGGGGCGCAGACGCCCGAGATCATTCCGCTCCAAGTTCCTCCGATGCTTCCGAATACCGCACTAGTGACAAGCAGCAACAGCACAGCAAAAACTGCGCGCCGGACAATCATTTTGTGAGCTCACCTTTTGCCGAAGTAGTAGGGCCTATAAAAATATTGGCTCCCACGCTTGCCGTCAAGTGATCATGGTCACGGCCGCCAGCGCAGCGAGAGCCATCCCTTTGTTCCGCGCAGGCCGCTGACCCGCGCCGCACCGGCGGTGAGATCGAGGGCCGGGAGGCGCATGAGCGGCATCGCCGGCGTCCGCGACGTGACTTCGATACCGCGCACGGTAAGACCCGCGCCGTGTCGTTGCCAGAACGCCGTCAGTCCCGATGCCGTCAGCTCTGCTCGCAATCCGCGATAGCGTTCGATGTGTGCGAATTCGTGCGGCAGAGCGGGATCGAGAACGCGCTCGATCAGAAGAGCGTCGGGCGTAATCGACGACGCCACACCGCCGACTGTCACTCTTCGCGCTGCTTCGCCGGCGACGCCGATCCGAAGACCGCCGAGGCGCGCGGCGACACGCACGCTGGCGCGGGCGTGATCCTTCGAATCGGCGGCGATGCGAAGCCACGCGCCGCTCGTTTTTTGCCGGACGCTGAATGCGGTGTCGGCAAACGCGCGCGACGATCGGCCGCCGAGCGGTGAGCGGGCCGTGGACCTCGTAGTCGCCTCGCAGCTCGAGCCCATGGCGCACGCCGTGCGCCGTCACCGCGACCGGCCATCCGCGCCAGGTAGCGGCGAGCGCTCCGCCGTCGGATGATGCGATGGCGAACGCATCGACGCGGCCGACGACATCGCCGATACGAACGCCGAACTCCTGATTGCGATCGTATGCGGTCCACGAGCCGCCGAACATGGTGGAGAGCTCCTGCCGGCCGAATCGATATGGCTTCGGCGAGGCAACCGGCGCATCGTGAAACGTCACCGCCGCTGCCGTGACGGGAGGAATCGCCGGTGCGAGCCGCGTCTCGAATGCCGGCCGCCGGCTGAGAACCGGCTCGACGATCGTGAGGTGACGCACGACGAAGCCGTCGCGCTCGAGCGCCATGAAGTAGAGCGACCCGTCGGGCGACGGCGCGGGATCGATCGCCGCGCCGGACATGCGAGTCATATATCCGATGCCGTCGTCGATCCGAGCAATGTCGATGAACCCGCCTGACGCAACCGACGCGTAGAGTTTGTCGCCGCTCCACTCGGGCGAAAACGCACCTTTGATCTTTCCGACATGCCAGCCCGATGCGTCGTGCTCGGCGTAAGCGATGTGGCCATCGGCAGACCCGCGCGGATGCGAGTAAATCCGATCGAGCGACGCCGCGTTGTACGGCTTGATGGCACCCGTGAAAATATCAACGATAATTAGTTGTGATAATCCATCATGATTTCTAACAGCGATCGCGGTGCGGCCGTCCGGCAGCGGATCGGCATCCTCGACATCGGCGAGATGCGTCACGCGCCGCTTCATATGGGACTGCGGCGTCCACAAGAAAAGATCGTGATGCAGAAAGCCCTCGCGGTCGGGCTGCTTGTGGGTGTAGAGGATCGACTTTCCGTCGTGCGTCCACCGCGGAGACTCGATGTCGCCCCCATCCCTCGGCGTGAGCGTGTGCAGCGGCTTGCGCGGAAGCGGCCTGGTGCGGACCGGCGCGACGTCCTGCGGATCGCGCTTCAGCATCTTCTCGATCCGCTCCCTCAACTTTTCCTCTTCGGGGTTCGGACCGGTTGAATAGATCACCAGCTTCGCTTCACCTCGCGCATCGCGCTGCACGAGCGCAAGCTGTCTTCCGTCCGGCGAGACCGCTGGATCGCCCGTTCCGCGCGACGTCTCCAGCCACAGGTCTCCTTCGCGCAGCTTCTCCGCATGCACGACCGTCGACGCGCGCTCGGTCAGTTCGGCTGTGAATTTTCCGTAGAGCCGGTCGGGCGAGTCTCCGAACACGCCTTCGAAGGCCTGATTGAAGTTGCGCCGCTGACGCGCGGTCATGCGCGCCCACAGTTTGCGCAGCGAATCTTCGCCGCTGCGCTGCTCGAGCCATTCGAGAAAGGCGGAGCCGGTGATGTATGCCATCGCCATTCCCGCGAAACTGCGATCGGAGTTGAGCTGCGCATAAGTCGGAAGGCGTCCACTCAGCGCCCATTGCCGCAGAATCGCCGCGCGCAGCGAACTGTTAGGCCGGCCCCAGCCCGTGATGCGCCCCTCCTCGACGGTCGCGTATCCCTCCAGCACCCAGCGCGGGGCGGAAAGCGTGATCGGATTCAGAGAAACGAGATTCGACACAAAACGCTGGAAGGGATTTCGCGAAGGCCGCAACAGATGCACGAGATGCGTCATCTCGTGCGTCATCAGGAGATCGATCCACTCGCCGAACTCGCCGATCTGACTTTCCGGCTTCGGCGCGTCGGTGAACAGAACGATGCGCGGATGATCGAGGAACGGGAGCGTGACGCCGTTCGACTCCGCGATCGGATTCCCGATGACGACGTCGGTGGTCTGCTTCGGCGAGAATCCGACTTCGCGGACGACCGCCTCGCGGACCGACTCGATGCGCGCCGCCGCCCGCCTCGCCCACCCTTCGTACTCCGCCGGATAGTGGATACGAAAGTGCGGTGTCGTGATGGTGCGCCAATCGGCAGCGGGGCCCTGCGCATAGACGGAGGCAGAAAGCAGAAGGCAGAAAGCAGAAGGTAAAACGTAATACCAACTTCTGCCTTCTGCCCTCTGCCTTCTGCTTTTAGAATGCGCGACCATGAAACGAGCTATTGCCCTCGTCGCATTCATCCCCATCATCGCCCTCGCGCAAGCGCCAAAAATCATGTTCGTCATGCACGGCGGAGCCGGAACGATCACCCGCCAGAACTTGACGCCCGACATGGAGAAACAATACCGCGAGAAGCTGGAGGAGGCTTTGCGCGCCGGTCACGCCATCCTCGCCAAGGGCGGCACGAGTCTCGATGCTGTCGAGACGAGCATCCGCATTCTCGAAGACTCGCCGCTCTTCAACGCCGGTAAAGGCGCGGTCTTCACGCATGACGGTCGCAACGAGCTCGACGCCGCGATCATGGACGGCAAAACGAAGCGCGCCGGTACGGTCGCCGGCGTCACGATCGTCAAGAATCCGATCTCCGCGGCCCGCGCCGTGATGGAAAAGTCGCCGCACGTGATGATGTCGGGCCGCGGCGCCGATCTCTTCGCCACGCAGGTGGGACTCGAGATCGTCGATCCGTCGTATTTCTGGACCGAACGCCGATGGAAAGACCTGCAGCGCGAGCTCATGAAAGAAAATGCGGCTTCCAGCCACAAAGGGACAGTGGGAGCCGTTGCACTCGATCAAGCGGGCAATCTCGCCGCCGGGACGTCGACCGGAGGGACGACGAATAAGAAATATGGCCGCATCGGCGATTCACCGATCCTCGGCGCGGGAACTTACGCCGAAAATGAATCCGTGGCGGTCTCGTGTACCGGAACCGGCGAATATTTCATCCGCTGGACCGTGGCGCACGACATCGCGGCACTCTACAAATATCGCGGCATGAGCGATCATCCTCGACGCGAAGGGCAACTTCGCGATGCCGTTCAATACGCCCGGGATGTATCGGGGGTGGGTCGGGGCGGATGGCGTGCCGCACGTGCTGATTTATAAGGACTAGTGCCCGAATACACCATCTGTCCCAACTGTCACTTCCACGAGCCGTCGACCACCGTCTGCTCGAAGTGCGGAACGATCTTCGAGCAGTGGTATTCGGCGCATCAACCACTGCCGCCGCGCGAACCTGATGCCGCGATCGCCGAAGCGGTGGCGTTGATGGAACAGCAGCGCACGATCGAGCTCGATCGCTGGCGACAGGCAAAACGGATCGCAATTCTGATCATCCTGGCCGCGCTCGCGATCGCGCTGATCAAACTTGTCGCAACCTATCGCCATTTGTTTTCTAACGCCTGACGCCTGGGGGCCGACGCCTTCGGCTACCATTCCCGGCCATGTTTCGAAGAATCGCAACGATCCTTCTGCTCCTGCTGTGCGCGAGCGCGTTTGCGGCGCCCGATGCCGCCCAGCTTCAGATCGCGATCAGAAAGCTTCCGGTGGTGGGAAGCGCGATGTATGTCGCGGCGCATCCCGACGACGACAACGCGGCGCTGATCGCCTACCTCGCCAACGAGCGTCTGCTGCGCACGGCATATCTGTCGATGACGCGCGGCGACGGCGGACAAAACCTGATCGGTGACGAAAAAGGCGAGCTCTTGGGCGTCCTTCGCACGGAAGAGCTGCTCGACTCGCGCCGCGTCGACGGCGGCGAACAGTTCTTCACGCGCGCGATCGACTTCGGATTCTCGAAGGGGCCGGCCGAGACGCTGCAGATCTGGGGACGCGAAACGATCCTGGCCGACGTGGTGTGGAACATCCGCCGCTTCCAGCCCGACGTCATCATCACGCGCTTCCCGACAACCGGCGAAGGAGGACACGGACATCACACCGCCTCCGCGATTCTCGCGGGCGAGGCATTCGCACAAGCCGGCGATCCTTCGAAGTTCCCTGAGCAGCTCCGCTACGTTGCTCCGTGGCAGCCGAAGCGGCTGTTTTTCAACCGATTTTCATTTGGCAACCGGCCGCTCGCACCCGACGACCCTGCGGTCGCCAAATCGCTGCGCATCGACCTCGGTACGTACAACCCGCTGTTAGGCCGGGCATATGGGGAGATTGCCGGCATTAGCAGGACCATGAATAAAAGCCAGGGCACCGGGGGACCGGAACGGAAAGGATCGATCCTCAATTACTTCGATCTACTCGCCGGCGATCCCGCGACCACCGACGTTCTCGAGGGCGTCGACACGACGTTGTCGCGATACGCCGGCGGCGACGCGGTCGGGAAAATTCTGCAACAGGCCGCCGACACATTCGATCCGCGCAGTCCGCAGAAAAGCATTCCGCTGCTGTTGCAAGCGCTCGATGGACTCGATCGCCTCGGCGCGACACCGGCGTGGAACCCGCGCGCGAATCCGTGGATCGCGATCAAGCGGCGCGACGTCCTCGAAGTTCTTCGTGCCTGCGCGGGTCTTTCAATCGATGTCTCGGCGTCCGACTCTTCGGTCATTCCCGGCGGCGAGATTCCGATCAGCGTCACCGTCGTGAATCGGTCGGATTATCCGTTCAACCTGCAGATGATCGCGTCGCGTTACGCGAATCCCGGCAAGGGCGTCGGCAAGCCGCTCAAGAACAATGAGCCGATCAAGACCGATCTGTCGTTCAAGATGCCCGACGACATGGCGATCTCGCAGCCGTACTGGCTGCAAAAGGCGCCTGGAAAAGGCGCATACACCGTCGACAATCAGGAGCTGATCGGACTCGCGGAGAATCCGCCATCGATTCCGATTGCGGTGACGCTCGACGACAATCAATTTCACACGATCATCTTCACGGTTCCGGCGGTCTATCGCTGGGTCGATCCGATTCGTGGGGAACAGACGCGGCCCGTCGATGTCGTGCCGGAAGTGACGGCGAATCTCGATTCGAAGGTGGTGGTGTTCCCCGACACGCAGCCGAAGACGGTGACGGTCGCGTTGCAGAATTTTTCCGGCCCGACGGCCGCGACCGTCCGCCTGACGGCGCCGGCGGGATTCAGAATCGATCCGCCTTCCGCGCCCGTCAATTTCGACAAAAAAGGCGACGAGGCGCGCGTGACTTTTCGCGTGACGCCGCCGGCAGGCGAAACGACTGCCGCGCTGGCGGCAGAAGTCGAGATGCCGAGCGGCAAGAAAGTCTCGAAGTCGCTCACCACCATCGACTATCCGCACATCACGCCGCAGCGCATCTTCAACGATGCGACCGCAAAAGCGGTGCGCGTGACTGTCAAGAAGCGTGGATCTCGGATCGGCTACATCATGGGGTCGGGCGATGAGGTCGCCGAGGCGCTGCGCCAGATCGGATACGAGGTGACGCTGCTTTCCGATGCTGACCTCGAGCGCGCCGATTTCACGAAGTTCGATGCCATCGTCACCGGAGTCCGCGCCTACAACACGCGAAAGCGGCTCAAGGGCGCACAGCCGAAGCTCCTCGACTACGTGAAGGACGGCGGCACGCTGGTCGTGCAGTACAACACGCTGCAGGAGCTTGTCATCGAGAGTCCCGGCCCGTATCCATTCAAGATCTCGAACGACCGCGTCACGGTCGAGGAAGCGCCAGTGAAGTTCGTGAAGGCCGATCATCCGCTTCTGACCGCGCCTAACAAAATCACCGCTGCCGATTTCGAGGGATGGGTGCAGGAGCGCGGACTCTATTTCACACGCGACTGGGACCCGCGCTACGAGACCGTGCTCGCGTCGAACGATCCCGGTGAACCGGAGAAGGCCGGCGGCGAGCTGTATGCGCGCTATGGCAAGGGCATCTACATCTACACCGCCTACGATTGGTTCCGGGAGCTGCCCGCCGGCGTGCCGGGCGCGTACAAACTGTTCGCGAATCTGGTTTCGGCGAAATGAGTTCCCCGTTCCCCGTTCCCCGTTCTCCGAGGGCGGACGGGACGGACAACGGAGAACGGAGAACGGAGAACGACCGCTGGCGAAGGCTCTACGCCATCGTCCTCGGTGAGTTGGCGCTCACCATCGCGATCTTCTACGCATTCACGAAAGCGTTCCAATGAGGCCGATCGACTGGATCGTACTCGTCGCGACGCTGCTGCTCATCGTGGCGTACGGCATGTGGAAAGGGCGGCGGCAGCGGCACCTGGCCGCGTATCTGCTCGCCGATCGCAAGCTGCGCTGGCCGACGATCGGACTCTCGATCATGGCCACGCAGGCCAGCGCGATCACGTTTCTATCCACGCCGGGACAGGCCTACGTCGACGGCATGCGCTTCGTGCAGTTCTACCTCGGCCTCCCGGTGGCGATGGTCATTCTGTCGATCACCGCCGTCCCGATTTTTCATCGCCTGAAAGTCTTCACGGCCTACGAATATCTCGAGACACGCTTCGGCGTCGGAACCCGGACGCTGACCGCGATCCTTTTTCTGATTCAGCGCGGACTCTCGAACGGCATCACGATCTACGCCCCTGCCGTCATCGTCTCGGTGATCCTCGGATGGAACATCCACGCCACGAACATCATCATCGGCCTGCTGGTCATCCTGTACACCACGTCGGGCGGCACGAAGGCGGTCAGCTGGACGCACGTGCATCAACTGCTGATTGCCTTAGGCGGGATGGCGGTGGCCTTGATCATCGCGATCCACGCTCTGCCGGTCGGCTTCCTCGATGCGGTGCGCGTCGCTGGACGCATGGGACGCCTCAACGCGATCGATTTCTCGTTCGATGTCACCACGCCGTACAACTTCTGGTCGGGCATGATCGGCGGGCTTCTGGTCGCGCTTTCGTATTTCGGGACTGATCAGTCGCAGGTGCAGCGTTATCTGACCGGCTCGACCGTTGCCGAAAGCCGCCTCGGACTCCTGATCAACGGCATGGTCAAAGTGCCGATGCAGTTTTTCATCCTCTTCGTCGGGGCGATGGTGTTCGTGTTCTATCAATTCGTCGCGCCTCCGCTTTTCTTCAACAGCGTCGAACGCGCGCGCGTTGCCTCGACAGCCGAATACGCGTGGTTGGAAGAAGCGCATCGAACGAATTTCGTTGCGCGACGCGCGGCAGTCCTCGAAATGCTCCACAATCCCGCTGCCACCAGCCGTGTCCGAGCGTTACAGCGCGAAGAAGATTCGACGCGGCGCGCCGCCCTCGATTTGATTCGCAAGAAACATCCGGGTGCCGATGCCAATGACACGAACTACGTCTTCCTCACGTTCGTGACGCAGTTTCTTCCCGCCGGCGTGGTCGGTCTGGTGCTGGCGGCGATTTTCTGCGCCGCGATGTCGTCGACCGCTGCCGGTCTCAATTCACTCGCGTCGACGACAGCAGTCGACGTCGTCAAGCGTCTGGTCTGGCGCGATGCGACCGATCATCAATATGTCGTCGTTTCGAAATGGCTGACGATTTTCTGGGGCGTGTTCGCGATCGCATTCGCGGAGTTCGCAGGACGACTCGGATCGCTGATCGAGGCGGTCAACAAACTCGGATCGCTCTTCTACGGCACGATCCTGGGTATCTTCCTGCTCGCGTTTTACACGAAGGAGATCAGCGGGACCGCTGCGTCGCTCGGCGCGATCATCGGCGAGGCGGCCGTGCTGTGGTGCGCCGCTTTCACGAATCTTGCGTGGCTGTGGTGGAACGTGATCGGGTGTGCGGTGGGCGTGGGAGCGGCGGTAGTGATTCAGAGTGTCATCCTGAGCGGAGCGAAGGATCTCCAGCGCACGGCTTGAGATCCTTCGCCGTCTGCGCGGCTCAGGATGACGATTTGCCCTGCCAGCTCGCGATGGAGTGCTGGATCTCGCCGACTTCGTCCTTGTCCTTCTCGCCGGCTTTTGAAATCGCCTTCTGCGCCGTCGCGATTGCGGCCGTGCGATCGCCGGCCATCGCCTGCGCCCGCGCCTTTTCGAACAGGTTGCGAATGTTCTCGTTGGCTTTGATCGACTGATCGAGCCATTTGTTCGCCTCTTCGAGATCGACGCGATTCTCGATCGCAAACGTCGCGGCGCGCAACGGCGTCTGCCAGTCATCCGGCTTGGCAGCCGCTACGGCCGCGCGCGCGTCGGCGAGCACTTTCTGCGTGGTGTTCGTGCCTACAGTGAACGGAACGGCGAGATTCGCCCATTTGATCGCGATGTTCGCGGAGTCAGGGCTGACGTCAGGAATCTCGAACGTCAGCCATTCGTGGAATTCGTCACCATGCGGCTTCGCCTTCACACGCAGCGCGTCCTTGGCGGGATCGTAATTGAATGAGCCCCACTGATTCGCCGTGGTATTGAACACGATCGTCCATTCGTCTTTTCCGGGAATCGTGTGGAGGCTGTAGGTTCCCTTTGGCAGCGGCTGACCGTTGATCGTGACGTCGTCGCTGAATGCGATGGTAGTCGCCTCGTTCGCGCCGGTGCGCCACACTTTGTCGTACGGAACGAGCCCGCCCCAGATCTGGCGTCCCTTCACGCCCGGTCGGCTGTAGGTGATCGTGATGTCGGTGAAGCCGACTGTTTGCGTCACCACCTGTTTCTGACTTGCGCGTGGAGTGCGCAACTGTGGCGCCGGCGTCTGCTGCGCGGCGAGCGGGAAGGCAATCAGTGCGAGTGCAAGGATGGACTTTCGCATGCGGTCTCCTTTTGGTTTTTTGGCCGCGCGATGTTAGCAGAAGTCACCACCGTGGCCCCCGCGGCCGCGGCAGCCGTCCTCGACGACAAACACGTTGTAACCCAATGTGCGCGCGTCGAGGACGGTGTACTTGACGCAATAGTCAGTGGCCAGTCCGGCGATGTAGACGTCCGTCACGCCGTTCGATTTCAAGAACTCCGCGAGACCGGTGCCGCGGCGATGCCCGTTGTCGAAGAGGCCGCTGTAGCTGTCGATGTCGGGATCGACGCCTTTGTGAAAAATCTTCGCGATGCGCCGCCGATCGAGCTGCGCGTGAAACTCCGCGCCTGGCGTCCCCTGCACGCAGTGATCCGGCCACAAAACCTGCGGGATTCCGTTGAGGTCGATGACGTCGCCCGGTTTCTTTCCAGGGTGCTGTGATGCGAAGCTCCCGTGATTCGCCGGATGCCAATCCTGCGTCGCAACGATGAGGTCGAAACTTTCCCCAATTCGATTGACGATCGGGACGATCTGATCGCCTTCCGCGACCGGCAGCGCGCCGCCGGGCATGAAATCGTTCTGGACGTCGACGAGGATGAGCGCACGCTTCATGCAAAACTAGTGAACGCATGACCACAATCGTTCTATTCGGCGGCCCCTCCGACGAGCGCCACGTCTCGGTGGCCTCGGCACAAAACATCGTACGCGCGCTCGGCAATCCGCTGGCGTGGTTCTGGGCACCGGATGGGCCGGTGCACGACGTTGCGGTCGACGATCTGCTCGCGCATCAGCGTCCTTTCGAAGTCGATTTTCATCCGAGGCGTCCCGCGATCTNGGATCCGGTTTTCCTCCTCGCGCTGCACGGCACGACCGGCGAAGACGGCACGCTGCAGAAGATGCTCGAGGATCGCGGCATCGCGTTCACCGGCTCAGGTTCGGAAGCGAGCGCCGCGGCATTCGACAAAGGCCGCACCAAACAGATGTTGAAGGATCGCGTGCGTAACACCGAGTCGCGAATCCTTCATGATCCGAAGATGCTGCAGTCCGCCGTGCGCGAGATGCTGAAGAAATACGATCGAGTCGTCGCGAAACCGCTGGCAGGAGGATCGAGCCGCGGATTGTTTTTCGTCGACCGCGGTCAGGATCTCACCGAAAACGTCGACATCCCGTACATCGTCGAGCAATGCATCAGTGGGCGCGAATTGACCGTCGGTGTCATCGACCGCGACGATGGGCCGTTCGCGTTGCCGGTGCTCGAGGTTGAAGTCGACGCCGGCCATTCCTTCGACTACGCCGGCAAATACCTCGGCAAAGGCACGCGCGAGATCTGTCCGGCGAAGATTTCCGACCGCATGCGCAACGCCGCGCAGGACGTCGCGCTGGCTGCGCATACGACGCTCGGATGCGAGGGCTACTCGCGCACCGACGTCGTGCTGAGGCCGTTGCGATTTGCTGCTGTAAAGCGGTGGCATCGCCGCTTTGATCGGTGCCCGAAAAGCTCATTAGGAGTAGTGATCGGCAATGACCTATTGCTACCCTCCCACCCTGAAGAGCTTGGCCTGCATGACATACTCGCGTGAGTGCCCTACCGAATCCTCGCTGACGCCACCGCGATTTTCCATTTCGCGTTCGTGCTCTTCGTGGCATTCGGCGGCCTGCTCGTTCTGCGATGGCGCAAGCTCGCCTGGGTCCATCTCCCCGTCGCGATCTGGGGCGCTCTCATCGAGATTGCGAACTGGACCTGCCCGCTGACCACGTACGAGAACACGTTCCGCGTTCGTGCAGGGATACAGGGCTACGAGGAAGGCTTCATCGCGCATCACATCTATCGCCTGATTTATCCGCCCGGACTGACGCGCGGCGTGCAGCTCGCGATCGCGATCATTGTCTTCGTGATCAACACCGCGGTTTACGCGAGGGTCTTTCCGATCCGGCGTCGCGCGACCTGAACTTTCCGAGTTTTTTCCACGAATCTTCCAGTCTTCGCGTTCCTCCAGAGCGATCTTGTGTTCAGTAAAGGAGGAAGTCATGCAGAAGTCAGCCTTGTGCGGTGCGGTCGTCGGAGCGACAGTGCTGCTGGCCGTATTCGCGATGATTGCCGTTTCGGACCTCGACCTGCTCATCCTCACGCTGCGAATCCTGTCGTCGATTTAACTGGAAAATACCGCCATGAAAACCAAACTCGGAGAAAGAGACGATCTTCTGTCGATGGTCACGCATGAGATCAAGAACCCGCTCACGTCGATCACCGGCTTCACGATGTTTGCGGAAGATGCCGTCAAGAACCACAACGATGCGCTGGCGCTGGAGAGTCTGCAGATCGTGCGCTCGGAAGCGCAACGCGTCCTGCGGCTCGCCGAAGATTTACTCGATATCGCGCAGGTCACTGCCGGCCGATTTTCTGTGCGGAAGGAGAGCGTGAACCTCGAGTCGATCGTCCGGAGCATTGCCGCACGCTACGAGACGATGACCGGCCGCCGGATCGAGGTCATTGTGACGGACGAATTCCCGTATGTCGTCGGCGACGCGGTGCGACTCGGGCAAGTCATCGAGAACCTGGTATCGAACGCGACGAAATATTCGCCCGATGCGATGCCCATCCGGATCACGCTGCAGTGCACCGATTGCCGGGTGACCGTTTGCGTCTGGAACAACGGGCCGCAGATTCCGCCAAAGCAGTTGCCATGCATCTTCGAACGCTTCTCACGTCTGCCGAACGGCAGGGCGGTCAAAGGCAACGGGCTGGGACTGTACATCTCGCGTCAGATCGTGGAGTTGCACGGCGGCACGATCGACGTCCTGTCGAGCGAGGGTGAAGGGACGTGCTTCACCATCGAGCTACCGCGTCCGATCAACTGAAGGAGGTTCGCCAGAAGTTTCGCTGGCCGGTGACCACAGGACGCGACGCTCACCGCCGATCTCGATCTGGTCACCGGCCGCGAGCTGCACCGAGCCGCGGATGCGCTTGCCGTTGACGAAGGTGCCGTGGCGGCTTTCCAGATCGACGATTTTTGCGCCATGCGAAGTGACCTCGATGCGCGCGTGCTGTCGGGAAGTCGCGGGCGTGTACAGCGGAATGTCGGCGTCGCGACCGCGGCCGATGATCTGAGATCCGCGGCGCAACGGATACTCCTTCTTGTCGTGAATGAGCATGAAGTCGGGTGGCGCGGGCTTTTCATCCGACAACTCTCCGATGAACTTGTAGCCGCGGCGCGACACTGTCTCGATGTACTGCGGCTGTGCGGAATCATCGCCGAGGGCGGCGCGCAACGCTGCCACAGTGCGGCTGACCGTCGCGTCGTTGACAACGACGTCGCTCCAGACCCTTTCCATCAATTGTTCCTTGGTGACTAACTTTCCGCGATGCGCGAGAAGATCGACCAGCAGGTCGAAGCACTTCGGACGTAGCGCGATCTTTTCTTTTCCGTTGCGAAGTTCGGCGGCCTCAACGTCGACGGTGAACGGGCCGAACGCGTAGGCGGTCATGATTCGTCGATCTCCCCCACCGTGAATCCCGTCACGCCGATCGGCACGTCCGGACCTTCTTTCGGCGTCGACCCGCGGCGGCGGCTGGCCTCGATCTTCTTCTCGCCGTCGGGCGAGACGGCAGTTTCCTTCGCGATCTGCGCCCGTGCGCTGGCGAGATAGACCTTGACGCCCTTCTCGGCGTAGAGCTGCGCGATGTGCAGAGGCTCGGCATCGATGACGATGTAGTCGTTGATGCGGGTCGAATAGATCGCGAACTTTCCGTTCGCCTGCTTCTCGATTTTCCAGCCCATGCTGCGGCGAAGTTTATCCCGAGCGCGGGCGGGTGTTAGGCGCGGGAGCGAGGGATCACCGTTCGCAGCTGCGCTGCCGGAGATCCTTCGCTCCCGCCCCTATGGCCCGCCACGCTCAGGATTAACTTGAGCCGCGATTATCGCCGGAACCCGTATCGCAGACCCACGCGAACTGCGCGCGGCTGGCCGAGGGTGATCACGGGCGTAGCGGCGGTCTCGATGCGGCTCTTGAAGATGTTCTCAACCGCGACGGTCGCGTCGAGCTGCGACCCGATCGGACGCGCCGCAAACAGATCGAACACGAAGAAGCGCCGCAGCGGAAACTGATTGAGGTCGTCGTCGAACTGCATCGACGACCATCGCGCCTGCATGCCCGCGAGAGATCGATAGGAAACCTGCAGCGTGGCCTGGTTGCGCGGCACCTGTGGCGTGCGCGCTCCTGTCGACAGCGTCGCGCCGGCGAAGAGATAGCCGGCGCTAGCAGTCCAGGCGTTGCGCCACACGCGCGAGTACTCGAGCTCCGCGCCGCGCGACCGGCTGCTTCCGAAATTCTCGCGCTGGCGTGTGATCAGCGACGGCGTCGTCGTCTGCGTGACGTTCGTGATCGCGTCGGTGATCGTCATCGAGAACAGCGTCGCGCGGAACGAGCCGCTCCGGACGCCGATCTCGAATCCCGAAAGTTGCTCCGGACCGAGCGCGCCGTTGGCGAGCGTCAGGACATTGCCGACCCGAAACGATCGATACAACTCGTTGAGCGTCGGTGCGCGAAAGGCGCGGTACGCCGCGGCCGTGAATGCCAGACGATCGGTCGCATGGACGAGAAGCGAAA
Source organism: Acidobacteriota bacterium (assembly GCA_003222375.1). Classification (GTDB taxonomy): domain Bacteria; phylum Acidobacteriota; class Thermoanaerobaculia; order Gp7-AA8; family Gp7-AA8; genus Gp7-AA10. The sequence continues at coordinate 7,509 of QHVX01000031.1, read as the reverse complement.
CGCGCGGCGACCAGACGGAATCATTCCGCCAACTGTCCCGGCGAATCCCGGCGGACAGATTCGCGCGCGTTCCGAAGTCGACGATGTCTTCCACGAAGATCGCGCCCGTGCGCTGGTGTCCTTTCACGCGATTGGGCGGCTCTTCGTCGGTCCCCCCCACCGCCCGCCCCTCCACACCCGCGATCAGCGCCTGCGCACGACCGATCGGCATGCGCCACTGCGCCGACCCGCCCGCGCTATGCGACGGCACGCGCTGGTCGACGGTCAGGCGCTCGCTGGCGCGGTTCACAGCGATCGCAGAAAATGTTTGATGATAATTGTTTATGTTTTCATCGAGGCGGACGACGAGCGGCCCGCGGTCGAAGCCGGCAGCGATCTGGCGCAGCACCGTGTCGTTGACCTGCAGCGGCGTACCGTTGTTCCGCGATTCGGTGTAGCGCGACGCGCGAACGAAGAAACCTTCGCGCCGCAGGGTGCCGTCGAAGTCGAGATGGCGCGACGATGCCGCGCGATCGACAGCGCCGCGCTGATCGCGATCGACCAGCACATATCCGTCGGTCGTCAGAAAATCGGCGGCGACGTTGCCGTTCCAATCGCCGCGCGCGAACGGAATGAAAACCGACAGCGTCGCGGTGCGCTCCGTGCCGGCGTCGGCATCGACGACGAGACCGTCGCGACGCCGGATGAACTGCACGACGCCGCTCATCGCCCCGCTGCCGTAGATGTCCGACGCTCCGCCCCGCACCACTTCGATGCGATCGAGCGAGGCGCGCGGGATGCGTCCCCAGAAAATCCATCCGCCGAATGGATCGTTCAGCGGGATGCCGTCGTCGAGAACGAGCGCGCGCGATGTTCCACTGCCGCCGAGTCCGCGAAGGGAAGCGCCCTGCGAAGTGGGGTTCGCGGTTCGGCTGCCGCTGCGCCGAAACAGCGTGAAGCCGGGCACCTGGCGCAGCGCGTCGTCGACGGTCGGCGCGGCGGTCGACGCGATCGCCTGGCGATTCAGGATCACGACGCTGGCGGGCGTGTCGGCCAGACGCGACGTCGTGCGAGTGGCAGTCACCGTGATGGAGTCCTGAGTCCTGAGTCCTGAGTCCTGAAGAAGCAAAAGCAGTAAGAGCACAGAACTACTCTTGCCTGGGCCGCAAAGGAAGCAAAGTCGAGACGCCCAAGCCTAACAAGGCGAAAAATGCGCCGACGAGGAAGGCGCGCTGGATGCCGGCAGTTGTCGCCAGTCGTCGCTGCTCCATCATCTCGGTGCGAATCGGCGGAGGGAGCTTGTCGAAAATCCCGCTCTCGCCGAACGCCAGGCCGGCGGCCTGCGCGCGCAGCATGCCGATGATCTGCGCCTTCGATTGCGTCGTGATGTTGTTGCTCTGTTCGACCGCCGAGTCGAGGCGGACCAGGATCGTGGAGATCAGAATCGCGCCGATGATCGCCGCCCCCAGCGACAAGCCGATCTGCCGGAAGGTGTTTGTCACTCCGGAAGCCTCCCCGGCCTCACGTACCGGTACGGCGGAGAGCGTCAGGTTGTTGATCTGCGACAGCACGAGGCCGAGTCCGATGCCGTAGAGCGAGAGGCCCGGAATCAGCCAATTGAGGTTCATGTCGATGCTGATCGTGAATCGCAGGATGACGATCGCGAGCGCGTTGACGATCAATCCGCTCTGCACCAGTCGCTTGTGCGGGATCCGTTTCGTGAATGCCGCCGCGGCCGGCGAGACGATCAGCAGCATCAGCGACATCGGCAAAAGCGTCAGGCCGGTGTGGAAGGCATCGAGCCTCTTCACTGACTGCAGAAAAACGGGCAGCGTGAAGATCACGCCGTTCTGCGCGAGCATCAGGACAGCGATCACGCTCGCGCCGGACACGAACTGCCGATTGCCGAAGAGCCGCATCGACACGATCGGCGTGCCGCCGCGATTTTCCAGCCGCCGCTCCCACATCGCGAAAAAGACGAGGATCACGGCCCCGATGACGACCGCGATCGGGGCGATGGAGATCGAACCGGGTTGCCACAGCGGAAAAGGTTTTCGCGCGCGCAGCCAGCCGTAGCTCTCCGATTCGATGATGCCGAAGACCACAAAAAAGAGTCCGGCCGCCGACAGCAGCACGCCGATCCAGTCGATGTCCTTGCCGGCTCGCTCCTGCGCGTCCTCGATGATCATCGATCCGACGAGCAGGAGCGCGACCACAAACAGATTGATGCGAAAACCCCAGCGCCAACTGTAGTGCGTGGTCAGGAAGCCGCCGAGGATCGGGCCGATCGCCGAGGCGGCAGCGGCGACGCCACCCCAGATTCCGAATGCGATCGCGCGATCGTGTCCCCGATACTTCGAGACCAGCAGCGACGCGGTCGCGGGCATCATCAGCGCCGCGCCGATACCCTCGATGATCGATTCGCCGATCAGAAGCACCGGTACGGAGTTGCTGATCGATGCGATGAACGATCCGATCGCGAAGATCAGCGCGCCGCCCATGAACATCCGCTTGCGCCCAAAGAGATCGCCCATCCGCCCGCCCGTCACGGTCAGCGCGGCCAGCATGAGCGAGTACGACGAGATCACCCACTGCAGGCTCTGAAGGTTCGTGTGGAGCTCGCGGATCAGGGTGGAGAGCGACACGTTCAGCAGCGTGGAGTCGATGATGATGATCGCCAGCGCGAGCGATAGCACGCTGAGCGGCGCCCATTTGCGGACTCCGCTCTCGTGAGACTGCGCCGCCGTGCGTGCCGACATGGGCGTCGAGGCGTTCAAGTTGGCTGCCAGTGCGGCGTCATGCTGAGCGTCAGCGAAGCATCTAGTCGACGAGATCCTTCGCCCGCTCAGGATGACGCGATGCGGTATACTTTGTGCAGTAAAGTACTTCATGAGGAAACAATACGATGTGGCGATCGTTGGCGCCGGCCTGGCCGGTCTCCAGGTCGCGCGGGTCCTCGGCGCACGCGGCTTGCGGGTGTTGCTGCTCGACCGAAAAACATCGCTGGCCGCACCGGTCTACACCACCGGCATCTTCGTCCGCAAGACGTGGGAAGACTTTCCGCTGCCGGCCGAGCAGCTCGGAGCGCCGATCCGCGACGTGTTTCTCTACTCGCCTTCACAGCGCCGGATCCAGCTGACAGCCGATCACGACGAATTTCGAATCGGTCGCATGCAGTGGATCTATCTCTCGATGCTCGAATCGTGCAGCCGCGCGGGCGTGCACTGGCTGCCGGGTTCGCGGGTCGTGCAGTGCGCTCCAGGAAACATCGCCGTCGCTCGCAACAACAAGATTGAAAACCTCGAGGTCCGCTTCGTCATCGGCGCTGACGGCGCACGGTCGATCGTCGCGCGGCAGCTCGGCCTCGATCGAAATGTCGATTTTCTCGTCGGCCTGGAAGTCATCGTCGCTTCGCGAAGCCAGCCGGCGCTGCACTGCTTTCTCGATCCGCGCATCGCGCCCGGATACATCGCGTGGGTGGCGGCCGACGGCGATACGGCGCACGTCGGCGTGGCCGGATATCCGGGGCGTTTCAATCCCGCGTCGGCGCTCGATGTTTTTCGGATGCGCGTGAAGCATCTCGCCGGCGATCGCGTCATCGAACGGCGCGGCGGAATGATTCCGGTCAACGGCATCCTCCGCAACATCGCGTGCGATCGCGGACTTCTGGTCGGCGATGCGGCCGGGGCAGTCTCGCCACTGACCGCCGGCGGACTCGATGGCGCGATGCGACTTTCGTCATTCGCCGCCGATGTGACGGCGGCGTACCTCGCAAGCGGGGACGTCTCGATTCTCCGCGAATACGACGGCGCGCGTTTTCAGGCGCGCTTTGTCGCCAGGCGCTGGATGCGGACGATGCTGCGCGTCTGCACACATCCGGCGATCGCGGAAGCTGTTTTCACCGCAATGCGAACGCCGATGCTACTCGCGCTCGCGCGACACATTTTTTTCAGCCGCGGATCATTCCCCGACCTGTCGAGCGATCACTTGATGTTCGCGCGAAACCACTCCGCGAACGCCGGCTGATTGTATTTCTGTGCGACGTCGGCGGCATCCTTGCCATCGTCGGTTCGCGCTTTCGGATCGGCGCCGTGATCGAGCAGAAGTTTCGCGATCTTCACATCGCCATGCGCCGCCGCGCTGTGCAGCGCTGTCAATCCCGACTCCTGTTTGGCGTTCGGATTCGCGCCGCGCTCGAGCAGCAGCTTGATGGTGTCGAAATCGCCGACCGAAATCGCTGCATGGATCGGCGCTACCCGCTGTGGATTTTTTGCGGCCGCGTTGACATCCGCGCCACGCTGGATCAGGTCGCGAGCCAGCTCCGGATGTCTAAAAAAAATCGCCAACCCGGCAATCGGGTAGCCGTCTTCGCTGTACGACTGCAAGAGCGATGGGTCGCGATCGAGCATCTCCATCGCCCTTTTTCGATCGCCCACCGCGCACGCCTCGGCGAGCGTCAGCTCAGCTCCACGGTCCGTAAATAATTGAGCGATCTCGGGATGTTGGTGATA
>QHVX01000031.1:0-3001 GCA_003222375.1 Acidobacteriota bacterium | reverse complement strand
CCGACTTCGCCTGGAGCAGCGACCGGTCTTCGTCGAGCAGCGCCGCGACGCGCTTCGCGTCAGCCTTCTGGATCGCTTCGATTAGTTCTTTTGTCTTCATACGGTTCCCATCGTAAGTGCCGCCGCGCCGGATCGCTTCTCGAAACCTGCGAATTCTACCCAGAGGAGAAAAATGTCGATCGGCACCGTTCTTGATCACACTTTGCGGTGATGAAGCCCAACGGCGCGAAGCGCTGCGAATTCTGCGGTCATTCTTTGGCGGCTCACGTCGACCGCGTCCAGTGTGCGCTCTGCTCTTGTCGCTCCGAGGAACAAAACTTTGTGCAGCAATCGTTCGCGTTTCGCGATACGCTTACAGTGCGCACAGCGAGAACCACCGCTCGAAAGCGGTAACGCATCAGTTGGATTACTTCACGTTCGAACCTCGTTGCGAGTTCATATGAACGATAAGGTCACCACGCGGCCCCCCAAGATGATCACGGTGTCGGAGCGCAATCTTCAGAATGCGGCCGTCCGACTGCTGCCGAAACACAACCGGCTGGTCACGCCGGAAGTGGATTACCTTCGCCGGGTCCTTGGGGAGAAGGCGACGCAGAGTGAGATCGATGAAAAGGTGCTCGCCGTCCGCAAGTTGCCGTGGGCTGAAATCGTCCGCGAGTAATATCCCACCACCCGTCGTCATCCTGAGCGGAGCGAAGGATCTCGTCAGCGAGATGCTTCGCTGCGCTCAGCATGACGCATGACCGATTCGACGTCATCGTCATCGGTGCCGGAGCGGCCGGCCTCGCTGCCGCCCGCGACCTCTCCGGCGCCGGTAAGAGAGTTTGTGTTCTCGAAGGCCGCGATCGCATCGGCGGCCGCATCTGCACCGTTCACAGTGCCGATCTTCCGCTGCCGATCGAGCTCGGAGCGGAGTTCATCCACGGCGAGGCTGAGACGACTTTCGCCATCGTGGAATCGTCCGCCCTTCTCGTCTATCAATTGCCCGACACGCACTGGTGGTCGGCGGGGGGTCGATGGCGTTTGCATAACGATTTCTGGGAAAAGATGAACGATATTCGTTCACGAATTCCGGCGGGCGGGCGCGACATCTCCTTCGATGAATTCCTGAAGCGGCAACGAAAGTTGGCGCCGCGTGTCAAGCAGATGGCCCGAGGTTTTGCGGAGGGCTTCAACGCCGCGCACGCCGATCGCATCAGCGCGGCATCGCTGCGCAGCTCCAATGAAGACGAGGAGGATCCTCACAAGCAGTTCCGAATTGCGAACGGCTACGACGCGCTGATCGAGTGGTTGCGCGCCGGCCTCGACCCCGAGCGCTCGCAACTTCACCTCGGCAGCGAGGTCACTGAGGTGTCGTGGTCTCGCGGCGCGGTCGAGGTTCAGACATCGCGCGGGCAAACTTTTCGCGCAAAGGCTGCCGTCATCACGATTCCGATCGGCGTCTGGAAAGCGCCGGCGGGCATCCGATTCGACCCCGTGCTGCGCGACAAGCGCAAAGCGATCGCGAAGATCGAAGTCGGCCAGGTCGTCAAGATCATTTTCCGATTCCGCAAGCGATTCTGGGACGAGCCCGACTTCGTCAAGCGGCGCACGAAGACAAAGAATTGGGAAGAAGGAATGCCGCTCAATTTCGTACATTCCGCCGATCGATTCATTCCGACGTGGTGGACGACCGCCCCCGTTCGCGCGCCGCTGCTCACCGGCTGGGCGGGCGGGCACGCAGCCGATGCGCTGCTCGCCGAAGGCGCGGAGTCGATGATCGATCGCGCGTTGGACTCGCTCGCAAGAACATTTGCAATGAAGCGTCGCGAGATCGAGACATTGTTCGATTCCTCGCATATGCACGATTGGCAGGCCGACCGATTCAGCCGCGGAGCGTATAGTTATTCAGGGATCGGCGGGCAAAGAGCGCACGATGCACTCGCCAAACCGATTGGAAGGACGCTGTTCTTCGCAGGGGAAGCGACTACAGGCGAAGAGACCGGGACTGTAGCAGGCGCTGTCTCAACCGGAAAACGTGCTGCAAAGCAGATTCTTTCAGGATAATATGCCGTCGCCACATATTCCAAAGGGGGTTTGGATGAATCGCACCGCCCGAGTCGCAGCCGCACTTCTCCTCCTCTCCACGATTTCCGAAGCCCGGGTTATTTCGTATTCGCCGTACACCGATCGTGCGTCGATTCCTGCCGTTCAGAATCGGCTGAATCGGCATTTCGTGCTCTTCGAACAGACTAGCGCTGGAATGTGTTGTCCTCCGATCCTGGCACCGCCGTACTATTTGCCACAGGGACAAGTCGTTCTCTACGACTCGCAGGGGCAGGAAGAGCCGCGCGTCGTCTTTCCTGCAGACGGCACGTCCATCGGAATCGCCAGCATCACGGCTCGCGAAGAGGCCGGCGTCGTCTCCATCCTGATCCAAACGAACGCCAATTTTCTTGGCGCCAACCCGACGAATCAGTTCCTCTGGTTGATGTCCACGGACAGCGGTGCGAGCTGGATGAAGGTTGCACTTCCGACAACCGGCTATGCGATGCAGTCGTTCTCGGTCGACGTCGGCGGACCGTTTGCGCGCGGCCGCTATAGCTCGGTGCGCGTCGGCACGCGCGAGGTGCCTTTCGTCGTGGCCACCGCGCAGGGTGTCTATGCGATCACGAGCATCGGGACGACAAATCAGATTTTCACTCCGACTTCGACGGCGGTGGCATCGCTACTCGGCTCCGATCGCGAGGGCCGCCGATTCCTCGTCAGCTCGAACAACACGATTTACATCGTCGACATCAACGGCAATCTAAGTACCGTTGGGGCGAGACCGGCAAACGCTGCGATCGAGGGCTGGATTTCGCCGGATGGCGCCGCGTTCCTCGAAGAAACGTTCACCCAGGGCAACGTGGTCCTGTTTTACGCCAATGGTGGTTTCATCAACCCGGTCGCGGCGTCGTGGGAGGGGCCGCCGAATGTGCAGCCGGCGATTAATCCATCGTGGGTTTTCTTCGCAGTTCCA
>QHVX01000030.1 GCA_003222375.1 Acidobacteriota bacterium | reverse complement strand
GCGCCCGTATACTTCTTTCTGCGTCCGCCAATACCTTTTTCCTGCCGCAAAGATGCACAACTCGCATTGCCCTTGAAAGGCTCCTCGACGACGAAAGGAGTCTCTCGTGATCAAACGCCCTTTATTGTTGATTGCAGTGGCGGTACTTGTCAGCAGCACCACATTCGCGGCGCAGAGCGCACTGTCCGTTCCGGTAGGCGGCAACTTCGTCGACGCCTTTGGAGGCGTCGGCACGTTCACCGGACAATTTCGCATTGTCCAATTTGCCGCAGAAGGAAACCAGGTTGTGGCGCAAGGATTTGTCTCCGGCATCCTGACTGATTCGCGCGGCCACGTGTTCACATCATTGATGCAGGCAGTCTCGATGCCGGTCGGTCCCGGCAGTCGCACATCCTCGAAGGTGGGAATTGAAGCGACCTGCCCGATTCTTCACCTCGATCTCGGGCCGATCCATCTCGACCTCCTCGGTTTGCGCGTCGATCTGAGCGAAGTCGTTCTCGATATCACCGCCCAGAGCGGGCCGGGCAATCTCCTCGGCAACTTGCTATGCGCGATCACGAATCTGCTGAACGGCAGTGGTAATGCGACCACGCTCGCCGATCTTCTGAATCAGCTTCTGCGCGCGCTGACGAACTTGCTCGGTTAGCTTTCAGGGCGGTGTGATCTGCCTCACACCGCCCTTCGACAGCGGCATCGCGATTGCTGCGATCGCTTCTGTTCATGGAAATCACCAACGGCGACGAGCGATTCGAGCTGCGGCGGCGTTTGGGCTCGGGATCGTTCGGCATCGTCTACGAGGCATTTGATCACTATCGGCACCGCACGGTTGCGCTGAAGGTGCTCGAACATGCCGTCCCCGACGCGGTGGCGCGTTTCAAACGCGAATTCCGTTACCTCGTCGAAGTGCGCCATCGGAATCTGGCGAGTTTGTACGAGCTCCTGATGCTCGGCGAACGATGGGCGCTCTCGATGGAGTTGATTCGCGGCTCGGAGTTGCTTGAACACCTCGCTCTCGCCGGCCTGCAGAATTCGCTCGATGGCGATCAGACGCTTCGGTGCAGCCGAAAGAAAAGCCCTCTGTACTTCGATCGCGTTCGCGACACGTTTCGACAACTGGCCACCGGCGCGGCGGTTCTCCACGCGCACGGCATCGTCCATCGCGACATCAAACCGTCGAACATCATGATCACGGCCGGCGGCCGCGTGGTGCTGCTCGATTTCGGTCTGGCAGTTGAGCGTGCGCATGATGATTCACTCGATCGCAAGAGTGTCGTCGGCACGCCGGGATACATGGCGCCGGAACAGATCAACGGGTCATCGGCGCCGAATGCCTCTGCCGATTGGTACAGCGTCGGCGTGCTTCTCTATCAAGCACTCACCGGCCGGATGCCATTCACTGCGCCGACGTCACTCGAAGTGCTGCACATGCAAGTCCACGCAGATGCCCCGCTCGTGCGCGATGTTGCCGGCGACGCGCCTGAGGATCTCGCATCGCTCGCCGATGCATGCATCGGTCGCGATCCCGATTCGCGTCCCGACGACTCCGAGGTCCTCCACCGCTTCGGCGTCCGCGACCTCGATGCCGCAAGGCTCGAACGCAAGCGCGTGCGCCGAACGCGCCTGGTTGGACGTGCTCGCGAACTGAAGGCCCTCACTTCCTGGATCGCTTCGACACAGCCCGGCATACCGCGCATTGCTGCGCTGCATGGATCGCCGGGATCGGGCAAGAGTGCGTTGCTCGACCTCGCGCTCGATCGACTTCGCGCCAGCGAGGATGCCTGCATCATCGGCGGGCAATGTCAGGCATGGGAATCTGTGCCGCTCAACGCGATCGACGTCATCGTCGACTCGCTTTCGCGTGAGCTGCGACGTCAACGTTCGCCGGCCGTCGATGAAATCCTGAGCCGATCGGTCGCCGTCTCGCAGCTCTTTCCGGTGCTGCTGCAATCGCAGCCGGTACCGTCGGGCGACGATACCGTGGCCCTTCCCGCGACCGGCAAGAAATTGATCGCGCGGGCTGCTGCCGAGCTGCGATCGATCCTCTTCGCGATGGCCGGCGACCGGCCGTTGCTGTTGTTCCTCGACGACGCGCAGTGGGGAGATTTCCAGAGCGCCCAAGTCCTTCTGCAATTGATCAAGCCCCAGCAGGGCCGGCGACTCGCGCTGATTCTCTGTTATCAATCCGAAGACTGGAGAACGAGCCTGCTCCTGCAGGCAATGTTAGGCCGCGGCCTGACGATGCGTGAGTTTCGGCTCAAAGAACTGTCGCGCGCGAATACCGTCCAGATGATCAAGGTAGCGAGAGGGCGATGTGGAAAGCGCCTTGCCGATCGCATCTTCCGCTTCACGGGCGGCAATCCGGCAATGATCGAGATGGCGATTGAATCGCTCGGTCGCAAGAGCGCCGACGATCCATCGCTGATGGCGCGCGCCGTCGCCTGCCGGCTACAGGCGCTCTCGCTGCCGGCGCACCGGCTCTTCACGTGGCTGCTCACGCCGCCGGGCGCGGTGGGCGAGGACACAGTGGCCGAAGCGCTCGAGCTCTTCGAAATCGACGAGCCGCTGCGGATGCTTCGGCGCGAGCGCCTGATACGCCTGAGGAAAACCGGCGAACTGCGCGCGATCGATATCTATCACCCGCGAATTCGCGACGCGTTCACGGTTGTCTAGCGGCCTTGCCGAATCGGCAGTGTCATCGAAACGCCGCTGATCGCAGAGACCGACGGGATCTTGCTCGGCGCGATGTACGGAGAGTCGACGTTTGTGATCTCGAGATGAAGAATATCGGTCGACTCGAGTGGCCACAGGTTGCCGTAGGTGGATACGGTAACGGTCGCCGAGTCGGCATTTTCGAGTGTGTACGTGCCGCGCGTGATGAGCGATTTGCTTCCGTCAGCCTTGAGAGCGAAGAGACGAACGTTGATCTGCTCGCGAACGCCCGTTGAGGAAATCGAGAGCGTCACGCGCGGCTTGCCCGCGATCAGAACATTCTGTCCGACCGGCACTTCATAAACGGCGACATCGCCCGGAACGTAATCGGACGGGATATCGCTCGGAAAGTATGACAACTCTTCCGATCCGGTCATGACGAGCGGATCCCAAATCACGCCGCTCGTGTTCGCAGGTTCGAACGTGATCGTTTGGGTACCGGAAAACGAATCGTTGATGGTGGACGTGGCAAGCGCGTCAAACGTGGCAGCCGAAATCACGTCGTCAGGACTGAACGGCGACGTCTTCGAGCGCGTGATCGCCGCCCGAACATCGAGTGGCGGCTGCGCTCCTTCTCCTTTCAAGTACCAGCGCAGCCAGTCGAGAAGGCGATTGATGACGAAGTCGACTTCTTCGGGCTTGTTGCGGGCGCGCGGGTGTCCGATGTCGCCGAGATAGAGAGCAACCGGATAGTTCGGATCGATCGATTTGAGTGCCTCGACCATGCGCAGCGCTTCATCGGCGGGGAAGAGATCGTCCGTCCAACCTTGCGCCAGAAAAATCGGCAGACGGTCAGCCCCGACGTTTTGCCAGTAGATGGATCGATAGCCGGAGAGACCATCGACGATCTGCCGGTCGATCGGCGTGATGTTGTTCGGCTCCGACGCGATCAGCCAGGCGTTCCACGCCTTGAGGTAATCGGGATAGTTGGAGCAGACCGGTGGATCGTTGCATCCGCCGATGTACAAGCCTTCGGTGAAGCTGAACTTGAATCCTCCCGCCGGCTCGATCGGTTGTTCGCGGCGGCCGTTCGGCCGTAAGGCGCCGGTCAGCTCGGACCACGTCGCGAGCGGCACGACCGTGCGGATCGTGATGGTTCGTCCGCGCGGCGAAGTGAATGTTGTTCGAATCGCGCCCAGGAACGCATGGGCACCGCCGTACGAGGCGCCAAAGACTCCGACAGACGAAGGGTCGACATGGAGGCGCGGTTCGTCCGCGACCTGGCCGATCAGGCTGCGAAGATCGGCAGCTTCAACGTTGACATCGGCAAGGTTCGTCTGCCCGAACGAATTGCAGAATCCGCGCGTGGAGTACGACAGAAATGTGAAGCCGGCGTCGGTAAGCTGCCGCGCATATTTGGCATTTGAATTCTTGCTGCCGCCCCATCCATGGATGCCGACAACTAATGGATGTGCGCTTCCGGTTCGCGGAACCCAAACGGTTGCGTCGAGCATCGTGCCGTCGAGGGCGCTCGCGAGATAGCCGCTGCATGTGAGCGGTTCGTTTGACGGACCTGCCGGCGGAACGCAACGCAAGCCCGGACTGACGATTCCCTGACCAGTGTTGATGCCTGTCGATGTCGTATCAGGACCAAACGCGGTTGCGGCAAAAAACAACGCGACGAGCATGATTTCTCGGATAGCAATCGCAGGACCACGCATCGGCGCTGCTCTTGCACAGCCCGCCATGATTTAGTGTGACCGTCACTTGCGCCGACTGCGGCGCGACGCAAGCCATCCCTGACCTTCCGGCCGGCGGCACCGCCGAGTGCCACCGATGCGACCGGCTGCTCGCGCGCCGATCGGCGACCGGCAACGCGATCGCGTTCGCGTGCGCAATTGCCGTCGTGATCCTCCTCCCGTTCGCGGCGTTCCTTCCGCTGATGGGATCGACGATCAGGAACATCGTCTTCGGCGAGAGCCGTCTCGTCACTAGCGTTCCGGTCATCTACAGCGAAGTGTGGTTTCCATTCGCATTCGGATTCTTATTCTTCGCGCTCCTTTTTCCGTGGGTCCGCGCGCTGCTCGAGGTGATCGTGTTGTCCGGCTGGCACGTTTGGCAGCGCGGCCGCCTGTTCCGATGGGCCGAGGAGCTCCGCATCTGGAGCATGACCGAGGTGGTGGTGATCGCCGGATTGATCGCGTACTTTCGCGCCGGCATTTCCGCGACCGTTGGCGTGCAGACCGGCGCGCTGTGCTACATCGCGGTCGCGCTGTTCACCTGGATCGGCGATCACGCGCTCGACCGCCGCGGCGTCTGGAACTCGATTCTGCCCGACACGACCGAGTATCCGCGGCGCCACTACGCGTCATGCGATTCGTGCGAGCTGGCGGCGATGGCGAGACGATCCGGCGATCCGTGTCCACGATGCGGCAGCCGGCTCGATCGGCCGGTCGGGCCGCGATTTGTTCCCGCGGCCGCCGCAGTCGCCGCCGCGCTTCCGCTCTGCATCCCCGCGTTTTCGGCCGCGATCATGGTGAACAACAACCTCGCCGGCGTCCTCGAGCACACGATCCTGGGCACCGTGCAATTCCTCGCTGATCGCGGTTACTGGCAGTACGGCGTGGTGGTCCTGCTCGCCGGAGTCGCGTTGCCGATAGTCGAGCTAGTGGGGATGATCTGGCTCCTGGCGCGAGTCCGATTCCCGGAAACGCACGGCCTTGTCAGGCGGACGCGCGTCTATCGCGTTCTGCATCGGCTGGTGCACTGGCCGATGGTCATTCCTTTCATCGCCGCGCTCGCCGCGCCGATCATCAAGTTTCACGGCATCGACGAGATCGTCGCCGGTCCTGCCGCGACTCCACTCTTCGCGATCGTCGCGCTGCTGATGCTGGCGGTGCGTCTCTTCGAACCGAAACTCATGTGGAAGACAGCCGGAGTCCCTGCGTCGTGAGCGAGTACGACAACGTGGATGACGATCGCAGAAAGGCGGAACCGCCGCCGGAGGCGAAGGTCCATCTCGCGAAGTGGTCGCCTTGGATCTGGATTATCCCTGTACTCGCGATTTTCATCGCCGGGTACCTCGTCGTGCGCTACGGCTATTTCGGTGGCGGCGACATCACCGTCCGATTCGCGAATGCACGCGGACTCGATCGATACAGTCCGGTGCGATTTCGCGGCGCGAAAGTCGGGACGGTGCAAAAGATCACGATCGACGATCAGCTCAAGCAGGTCGTCGTCCGTATCTCGATGGACGCGTCGATGAACCACGCGTTGCTGACTGACACGCGATTCTGGATCGTCGAGCCGGGCCTCGAGGGCGGTGGTCTCAGCGGAATCCTCGGCGGCACTTATGTCGGCATCGCGCCCGGCGGCGGCGATCAAACACGCGACTTCAAAGGTCAGGAGTACGCGCCTGTCCTGACGCCGCCCGAAGCGGGAAAAACTTTCATCCTCGAGGCACACGGACTCGGATCGATCGCGGTCGGTGCGCCCGTTCAATTCGAAGGCATCCGCGTCGGCCAGATCCTCGGCGCCGAATATGACGAGGCGCGTCACGTGACTGCGATTCACGCCTTCGTCGTGCAGCGCTTCGTCAATCACGTCACACAGTTCACGCGATGGTGGCGAGCGGGCGGGTTGCAAGTGTCGCTCACCGGCGGCGGACTATCGGTCGGCGGCGCTTCGGTGGCGTCGCTTCTCAGCGCGCCGATCGAATTTACGACGCCGGAAGTTCTACCCGGCCTGCTGGCGGCGGACCACACGCGATTTGAATTGTACGAATCGCAATCGCAGGCCGAGGCGGCGATGGTCGGGCCGCAGATGGCGTACGTGACGTACTTCCCCGGTCCGGTGAAGGGACTCGAGCCCGGGACGCCGGTGCAGATGAAAGGCGTGCAAGTCGGGCGCGTGAGTGATGTGCGACTGCGATACGTTCCGCGGACGGCATCGCTCGAGACGCCGGTGACCTTCGGTATCGATCCGCGAAAGCTCGAGCTGCCGCCCGATCGCAACGTGATGAACGACGCGCTCGCGAAAATGGTCAACAAAGGAATGCGCGCCACGCTGGCGTCGAGTCTCGTGCTTCCGGGCGCGAGTGGCATCTCGCTCGAATTCGTCGGACGTCCGGGAAGCGCGCGGCTGGTTGTCGAGAACAATCCGCCGATCGTTCCGGCCGCGTCGGCCGGTGGCGGAATCGAGAGCGTGCTGGCGCGCATCAACAATCTTCCGATCGAAGAGATCGCGAATCACCTGCGCAATATCGCCTCGCGCATCGACACGATCACCAGCGATCCGGCGCTGAGTCAGAGCATCCAGCGCGTGAATCGATCGCTCGCCGATCTCGAGAAGATCACCGCCGTGACGCGCGAGAACATCGGTCCGATCACGCAGAGTCTGCGCAACGCGGCGACGGCGGCCGAGCAGGCGGTCGGACGCGCGAATCAGATGCTCGCCACCGCCCCTCGCCAAAACTACGATCTCGGCTCGCTGGTGAAAGAGCTGACGCGCGCGGCCGAGGCTGTGCGCGCGCTGGCGGAGTACCTGACGGAAAATCCGGACGCGTTGTTGAAAGGTAGAAAATGAAAACCTTCTGCCTTCTGCTTTCTGCCTTCTGCCTTACAAGTTGTTCGTTCTTCTCGAAAACGCAGAGCACGATCTACTCGCTCGATCGAATTCCCGGAACAGTCGCGACCTCGCGCGGCGCGCCGATCACCATCGAATCGATTGAGCTGCCGCCCGGTTTCGATCGCAAGGACATCGTCGTACGCAAGGCGAACAATCAGCTCGATATCCGACAAACGCAGCAGTGGTCTGCGACGCTGTCGGACCTCGTCCTGCACACGCTGGCTTTCGATCTTGCCGATCGATTGCCGCAGGGAAGTGTGATTCTGCCCGGTGAATCCAAGCCTGCGACGACGCGGTCGATCGATGTCGTCTTCGAGGAGCTGGCCGCCGGCCCGGATGCCAAGTTCGTCATCGACGCGCGCTGGGGCGGGACGCATCGCGAGCGCATCGAAGTTCCGATCGCGTCGCTCGACAGCGCGAACGTGGCGAGCGGGATGAGTCAGGCGCTGGCGACACTCGCGGACCGTATCATCGCGGCGCGATGACGTACGCGCTCGCTGTTCTTGCATCCATCACGTATGGCGCCGCCGATTTTCTAGGCGGACTGGCCACAAAACGCTCGCCGCTCTTTTCAGTGGTCATCTTCTCGCAGTTGTCGGGACTCATCCTCGTGCTGCCGGCTCTCCCGTTTCTGCCGCGATCGTCGCCGACCGCGATCGACTTCGCGTGGGGCTCGGCGGCCGGACTTGCGGGCG
>QHVX01000029.1 GCA_003222375.1 Acidobacteriota bacterium | reverse complement strand
TGTCGCCATCGGCATCTTCCTCGTTTTCCTCGGACGCACAGGAACATCAGCCGGTCTGTGGCCGCTGATCGCCGCGCGCGGCGTTTCTGTTTCGTTCTTCACGATCGCCGGTTTGATTGGACGGCAGAAGCTGATGCCGCGACGCGAGTCGATGCCGATCGTCATCTGCGGCGGCGCCGTCGACATGATCGCGAACATCCTCTATCTGATCGCGGTCCGCATCGGACTGTTGAGCATCGTCGCGACGCTGACGTCGCTCTATCCGACCAGCACGATCGTTCTGGCCCGCATCGTCCTGCATGAGCGCCTTCGCGCTCT
>QHVX01000421.1 GCA_003222375.1 Acidobacteriota bacterium | reverse complement strand
ACGAGCACACGGTCGAGTTGACGCAGACGTTCACGATCGTCCCTCGCTATGGATCGCTCGACCTGGCCGCTCTCCAGATTTCCCTCTCCGAGGAAACTGGCGAGGCGGCAATCGTCCACGGTGCGCCGTCGGTGGAGTGGGTGTCGGGCGATCGCGACGGCGAGCATCTGGTCAGACATCGCAATCGCGACGCAGGTGTTTCCGGCGCTCCCACTGTCGATCGTGAGGCTCGCTCAGAGCGCTGCGCCACGAACGGCGCGCGGTCTATGACAACTCCTCCACTGCGCCTGCCGCGCCGCGCGTGAACGCTCACGGCGCAGTGCGCCAGCTCCTTCTCCTGTCGACGCGCCTCAACGTCTAGCGGACACGCGCGTCAGTCTCCATTCGCAATACAGAAAGGAGATTCCCTCGATGAAGAGAACATTGCTATTGGCAATGTGCGCGCTCGCGTGCACCACTGCCGGGTTCAGTCAGACGCCGCAGCCCTCGCCGCCGAAGACGAGTGCCACCATCGAAGTGACCTCGACGAAAGTGGCCGAGGACGTGATCCTGGTCCCTGCTTCGGTGACCGTGATCGACGGAGACGAACTGCGAGCCCGCAACGCCGTTGATCTGCAATCGGCACTGACCATGACCGCCGGCGTTTCCGTCGCCCCCGGCGGCGATTCAGGACCCGCGTCATCGGTGCCGGAGCTGTGGGGACTGCGCGAGTTCGACGCGTTCCTGCTGGTGGTCGACGGCGTGCCGTGGGGTGGCGCGTTCAATCCCGACCTGCCGACCGTCGATCTCACCGACGTCGATCGCATCGAAGTGGTGCGCGGCTCGGCGCCCGTGATGTACGGTGCGACGTCGTTCGTCGGAGTGATCCACGTGATCCATCGGGCCCCCGGTGCACAGGGTATCGGACGCATTTCCGCAGGCTCATACGGCAGCGCATCGGTGGCCGCGTCGGTGCCGCTGACACAATCACAGGCGGTGCAGCAATCGATCTCCGCCAACGTCGATCATCGCCGCTTCCGCGATGACCACACCGGCTTCGACCGCTTTCACTCGCTCTATCGGGCGGCGACGAAAACCGACGCCGGGAGCTGGCGATTCGATGCCGACGTGGCGGTCGTGCGCCAGGATCCGAACAGCCCGCATCCGCGTGAGGCAGCAATTCCCATCGACGCCAATCACAATCCGGGCGATGCGCATATCGATCAGAATCGGTTCCACCTGGTCGGCGGCTTCGACGGCACGCTCATCGGCTCTCCCTGGACATCCACGGTGGCCTTTTCGCATTCGTCGTTCGACATCGTCCGCGGATTCCTCGCCGACATCGCGAACGTTGACCCCAATGCCTTCGGTTTCTCGCAGGACCGAACCATCAACGATGTGTACGTCGACAGTCACATCGTGCGCACCATCGCGCCGGCGCTGCGCATCGTGGCGGGGTTCGATCATCTGTACGGCAACGCGCACGCAAAGAGCGCGACCTTCGAGTACTTCGCGCCTCTTTCCGGCGGCAGAGGCGACCGCAGCAGCGACGTCGACGTCGACGAAAGATTCGACGCGCGTGATCGCCGCAACTTCTCCGGACTGTATGCCAGCGCGCAGTGGACCGCGTCCCCGCACTTTCTCTTCGACCTCGGCGCCCGTTTGAACCGCACCTCGGAACGCCGGCAGACGAACGGGCCCGACGGCCCCGAGGAGCAATCGCGCGCCTTCACCCGCCTCTCTGGCAGCGTCGGCGCCGACTACACGCTATTCGCGCGCGGCAAAGACACGCTCGCGCTCTTCGCCGACTACCGCAACACCTTCAAGCCCGCGGCCATCGATTTCGGGCCGGAGGCAGAGGTGGAGATCCTCAAGCCTGAAACTGCCATCAGCTACGAAGTGGGCATTAAGGGCCGCCACAATGGTGGTCGTCTGACCTGGACGGCCTCTCTGTTCCAGATGGACTTCCGCAATCTGGTGACCGCGGCGACGGTCAACGGCACACCGGTCCTGCAGAACTCCGGGCGCGAACGGTTCAAAGGCGGCGAGCTCGAGACGGAGTACGAAGTGGCGCCCTCGCTTCGCGCGCAGGTCTCCTATAGCTATCACGATTCGCGCTTCCGCGACTTCATACAGGAATTCGATCCCGGCGTTCCGACGCAGCTCGCAGGCAAGCGTCTGGAAATGACGCCCTACAACCTCGCCGGCGCGGGTGTGATCTTCTCGCCGCCGACAGGTTTCAATGGCAACGTACTGTTGAACTACGTTGGAGAGCGTTGGCTGAACAAGCGAAACACCGCGTTGGCCAAGTCCTACACAACCTGGTCGGCGGGCGCCGGTTACCGAATGGGCCGCGGCGAGTTGCGAGTCGACGGGCGCAACCTCAACAACTCACGCGCCCCGGTGGCGGAGAGTGAGCTGGGAGACGCGCAGTACTACCTGCTACCGGCGCGCAGCTTGGAAGTCTCGTACCGGCACTTCTTCTGAATGAGCCTGATGTGCGCAGACAGCGAAGGACTCGGAATTT
>QHVX01000422.1 GCA_003222375.1 Acidobacteriota bacterium | reverse complement strand
GGCGCTAAAACAGGCGAAGGCGAGTTTCGCTTCGCTCGGCCGCCCTGACGTCGCCGATGCAATGCAAGGTGACTACCGCGACGCGATGCGACACGGAGCTGAGGCAATCATCGCTGCTCGCCCGAAGACGTACATGGGTGCGATCTGGGTCGCGCGCTGCTACGCCCACGCCGGAATGAACGACAAAGTCCTGGAATGGCTACAAATGGGCGCGGAGGAGCGCGACACCCGCATGTGCTATGTCGTCGGCGATCCGCTGTACGCGTCCGTTCGCCGCGATCCGCGATTCAAACAGGTGATGGCTACCGTCCGCGCCAAAGCGGCTTCCGCTTCTCAATGAACGCGTTCAGCCCCTCGGTGGCGTCCTGCGTCTTCATTAGCTCCTCGAGATAGAGCCGCTCGACGGCCGCCAGTCGTTCATCGAAGTCCGCATTCTGCGCGAGCCGGAACGCGCGCTTGGCAAACCGGAGAGACGACGCACTCTGCTTGTACAACCGCTGCATCCACTCGTCGGCGCGTCGATCGAATTCCGCGGCCGGAAAGATCGCGTTGGCAATTCCATTCGCGTCGACGACTTCGCCGGTCAGCAAAAGCTCGAGACCCTTTCGCGGCGGCATCTGACGCGAGAGTTGATATGCCGCGACCGGTGGAAAAACGCCGAGGTTGATCTCGGGCTGACCGAAGCGGGCGCGGTCGGAGGCCAGGATGAAATCGCACGCCAGCGCGAGCTCGCATCCGCCGCCGAGCGCCGCGCCTTTCACGAGCGCGACGGTCACAAGATCGAGCTTGGCGAGAATTCGGAAGCATCCGTGAAATTGGCGCAGCATCATTACGGCGCGATCGCCGAGGTGGTCCTGGACGCTCGCGCCGGCGGAGAAAGATTTCTCGCCGGACGCTGTGATGATCAGGCAGTGCCGATCGTTGTTTACTTTGCCGAGCGCGTCGCGCAGCTCCTCGAGCATCGCGATGTCGAGAATGTGCAACGGCGGATCGTTGAGCGTGATGCGATAGGCGTTCGCGTCGAGAGAGAATTCAATTTTCGACATCGCGTGAATGTTATCGCGCCGGCGCGCGGCGTGGCGGTTTCGGCAGCGCCTGATCCGACCAGATCTCGAGCGAGTGATCAGTCAGGATGTAAAACGTTCCGCCCTGCGACGTGACGTTACGCGCGGGCGAAGGCGAGGGGAAGGATGTCGCGTTCAGAATTTGCGGCGCAAACGACCGTCCGGTGACAACCGTGCACGCGCCGCTGATGCGGATGTGCTGATCGGCGAACGTCACCGAGCCGTCCGATGAATATGGGCCGAGTACGTCGGCGATCTTCGCGAGGTTCGTCTCGCTGTACGTCGCGAGCGAATCGTTCCGTTGGAGTAGGCGATCGATATCACCGTTCCTTCGGCCGCACGGCTGTTGATGGTCGCGGGATGGAACGGATCGGAGACGTCGATCACGCGGATCTCGGCGGGGAGATCGGTGATCGCATACGCACGATTGCCGTTGACCGCAATATCGGTCAGGCTGCCCGTCATCGTGACCGTCTGATTCAAACTACGATCGAAAACGATCGTCTTCTTCTCGCAGGCGCCTGATGTGCAGCCGCGAACAATGGACGCCCACGCTGCGCCGTTCACGGCGTTGATCGACACGGCCTGCGCATCGGAGTCGGTGATCGTCGCAGTCGATCGAAGGATGCCGTCGGGCGTGTACGCCGTCACGGTCATGTTGCCGCTGAGGCTGAAGAGGCCATTGTCGCCGGCAGCCACATCGATGACACCGGGCGGGCGAACAGACCCGATGTACTGCAACGTGTTGCTGTAAATATCGATCGTGCGGCCATCGAAGAGATAAACGTGGCCTGCTGACGCGACGACCTTCTTGTAGAAGGCGTTTCCGTTAGGCGCTGCGATTTCCACCGGCATGCGCAAGACTCGATCGAGTGCGATCGTCACGACGCCAGTTGACGTCACGATGTCGAGTGCATTCGATTGCGGCGCGACGTTCATGGCGATCGGCTGCGCCGGGAGCGTGATCTCGGCGCTGATTTTCTGAGTCAGCACGTTCCAGACGCGAATGCTCGTATCGGTGAGCTCGAGGAGCGACGTGCCGGAAAATGCGAGCTGACGCGCGATGTCGACATTCGATTGCGGGAGCACGCCTACGATTTGCGTGTTGAAATCGATCAGGGAAATGCCTCGGAACGTCTGCACGGCGGCGGTTGCATTCGCCAACGCGAGCCCGCTCGTGGCGAGGCCCGCGACGCTCACGGTTACCGGAGCCGCGGAGAAGTCGGGAGTTGCGTAAAACGCAACGAGCGTGGTTGCGTCGCTGCGGATGTCGGCGATCGCGATCGAATTTCCCGATCGCGCGATCGAAGAGGGATTGATGCCCGGCGTCGTGATCTGTTGCGGCGCGGGCGCCGTCTGCGAAAAATCGGCAGACCACAACGTGCGATCCGCGAGCACGGCGTAGGCCGTCGTGCCGATCAGCACCGCGTTGGCGACCGTCGTGCGAAACGTTGTGCTGCCGACCGGCTGCGGGATCGTCGAGGTCAGCGTCCACAACGTCATCGACGCGCCGGATGAGCTCAGAAGAAATCCTGTTGCGCCGTCCTGCACCACGTCGGCACGGCTGCCATCCCACGTCCGCGCGGGCACTAGCGACTGCGAGAACTCGGCGATCCCGGTCGCGCGTCCGACGTAGAAGTTCGACCCGATGGACACGATGGATGATCCGTTCGCGAACGCCGCACCGCGCATCGTGAACGGCGACGAGAAGTTGCTGATGTCGTAAGTTGCGATGCCGCTGTCGCCGGCAGCGGCGTACATCCGGTTTCCCGCGGTGACGACAGCGCTGACGCGATTGATCGTGCCGTTGCTGATCGGCACCTCATCGCGGAAGAGGTCGATCGGCGTGCCGGGCGTCGAAAAATCGATCGCGCGCACCGTTCGGTCGGTGCTCGATACGAACAGCGCGTCACCTGCGATCGGTGCCATCGACGTCGTCGAAAAGGGGACGCTGCCGGCGCGGCTCATCGCGACGCCGCTGCCGACGAATACCGACGTGTCGACGGCGGAAGAAACGTAGAGCTTTCCGTTTTGCGCATCGACCGCCACGGCATTCGACGGCGTCGCGATCCCGCCGAGGCGCTGGATGACCGGGCTGGCACTGAAGACTTCCACCGAGGTGTCGCCGTCAGCGGCGTAGATCGTGGAGCCGATCGTGGCCAGCGAAGTGACGGCGTTCGAAAAAAATGTCGTCAGCAGCGCCGGATTGGATGGATCAGCGACGCTGTAGAGCGTGATGCCGTTGCGCGTCGCGACATACAACGAGAGCGTCGTGAGCAGCATGTCGTTGACGGGCGCGCCGGCGTCGACGGTCCGCAGCAGTTGCAGCGAGCGTCCGCTCTTGCGAATGACAGCAATCGTGTTCCCGCTGCCGGCGTACGCGACGCCGTTGCCCAATCGAACGAGGCGCGTGGTGCCCGGCACAGGAAGCGACGCGACGAGCCGCGGCGGATCGACGCTGCGATCGTAAACTGCGACGCCGTACGAAGTCGCCGCCCAAAGATCATTTCCGTCGACCGCCAGATCGACGATCGAGCTGCGGAATTGATCGCTGAGGACGGGAGCTATGTTGCAAGTTGCTGCGAAAACAGCGATGGCAGCCAGCGTCACCGACCGGCCGCCCAGAGATCGAGTCGCACCGGGACTTCGTCGTTCACGGTCACCAGAATATTTTTCGGAACGTTGATTCCGAAGTCCGGCATGTGAATGTTGAACGACGAGGTTGCGTGGATTCGGCCATCAGGGATCAGTACAACGCGCACCGGAATCGTCAGCCGCTTCGTGACACCGTGCAGCGCGAAGTCGCCAGTGACTTTGATATCCACCGGCTGATTCGGCGCGATCGAGGCCGGCGCTTCGACGCTTACCGACTTGAAGCTGGCGTTGGGATGCTTCTTCGTCTCCAGGTACAGCTCACGCATCTCGCGATTGCGGAGGCTGTTCGCGGTATCGAGCGAAGCCATGTCAACCGTGACGTCGACCTTGGCGGCAGATGGTTTGGCAGGGTCGGCGACGATTGCGCCGCTCAGCTTGTGCGTCCTTCCATCAAATCCTCGGCATGAAATTCCGCGACGTTTTTCGCGTCGGGCTTGATGTCGTAGGTACGCGACTCCGCGAAGAGAGAGGAAGCGGCGAGCAGCATTGCGCCGGCAAGTTGAAGTGCTTTCCGCACGAATGAAGGATGGGGCACTTTGTCGAGATCCTTCGTTTCAATCCATGAACAGTTCGCGGCTTGCGACTGACGATCCGCTGTAAAGACTTCGAACGTGATTCGTTGGTTCATGATCGTATGCCGAAATGTTCCTCTGAGAACTGACAACCGAGAACCGAGAACTTCCGGCAACACAAACATTCCTCGCCGATCGCGCCGCATGAGAATTCGTCCCCGCCGATCGCGCAGGATGTACAACCGCCGTCGCAGCGCTCTCGATTCCGGTCGTTTGCGAGGCGCAAGCGCGGTGCGCCCACGCGCGAACGCGCGGCAGTCGCCGCGCAGCGGACAGCGATCGCACGCCGGATTCTTCGGACGGCAGATCAGCGCGCCCCTCCACCAGCTCCTCGGCGCGCCGCCAGGGATTCCGATCGTTTCCGTACAGGCGCGCGATGATGCGGGCGATGTTGCCGTCGACGATCGGCGCCACGCGGTTGTAAGCGATCGACGCGATCGCGCCGGCGGTGTAGCGCCCGATGCCCGGAATGGTCATCAAAGACGCCACATCGTCCGGCAGCCGGCCATCAAAGCGATCCTGAACGGCGATCGCTCCGTCGCGCATCATGCGCGCGCGACGGTAGTAGCCGAGTCCCGACCAGGCTGCCGTGACGTCATCGGTGGTGGCGGCCGCGAGGTCCGCGATCGTGGGAAACCGATCAAGGAAGTTCTTGTAATAGCGCAACACGACAGGCATTTGCGTCTGCTGCAACATCACTTCCTACAGCCAGACGTGGTAGGGCCGGTACCTCGCGCGCCATGGGAGTTTGCGCTGATGTTTTCGGAACCAGGCTTCCGATTTTCGAGCGATTTGCGCCGGAATTGGCAACTGGGTTGTATTGTAGTATTTCTCTCGCAGAGGCAGAGACTTCATGGTCGAAGATCAAGCGCAATCGATCCAGCCGGACGTCGAGCAGGGCAAGTACGTCTACTGCATCATCAAGACCGATACGCCCCGCGAGTTCGGATCGGTCGGCATCGGCGGGCGCGGCGATCGGGTCTACACGGTCCATTACAAGGAGTTCGCGGCCGTCGTCTCGAATTGCCCGCTGATCGTCTTCGATCCGACGCGCGAAAACGCGCTTGCTCACGAGCATGTCAACGAGCTCGTCATGAAGGACTTCACAGTCCTTCCGATGAGCTTCGGCACTGTCTTCCGCACCGAGAACGACATCAAGGAATTCCTCAAGGGCACGTACGACGCGCTCAGCGACGTCCTGCAGAAGATGGACGGCAAGATCGAGTTCGGTCTGAAGGTCAATTGGGACAAGGACCAGGTCATCAAAGACATCGAGAACGAGAACGAGGAAATCCGGCGCCTCAAGGAAGAGATTCAGTCCAATACTTCGACCTCGACCTACTTCTCGCGCATGCAGCTCGGACGCGTCGTCGAATCCGCGCTGCAGGCGAAAGCCGACTCGTACGTCAACGAGATCTACGAGGCGCTGCGCGATGCCGCCATCGCGTCGCGATCCAACAAGCCGATCGGCGACAAGATGATCATGAACGCCGCCTTCCTGGTCGAACGCGAGAAGACCAAGGCCTTCGACGATCAGATCTCCGAAATCGCTAAGAAATATGAGAACAAATTATCGTTCTTATATACCGGCCCGTGGCCGCCGTATAACTTTGTAAATATTCGTTTGAAATTGGAGAGAGCGGAAAGGTAAGTTGTCAGGTTGTCGGGTTATCGAGTTGTCGACAACCTGAGAACCCGACAACCCGACAACCAATGCTCATTCTGGACGACATCCTCCTCCTTCCGATCAAACTCCCGGTGGCGGGCTTCACCTGGGTGCTGCGCCAGATCCAGACCATGGCCGACGAGGAGCTGCTCAACGATCAGCCGTGGAAAGAGCGGCTGATCGAATTGCAGATGATGCTGGAAGTGGGCGACTTGACGGAGGAGCAGTACAAAGACGAAGAGGCCAAGGTGTTCGCCGCGCTGCGCGACATCCGCGCGCGCAAAGAGGAGATCGCGCGGCAACACGCAGCCGATCGCGGTGAAGAGAGCGAAGGAATCGGAATCTACACCGGCTACGGAGAACGATGAACTCTGAACGATGAACGATGAACAGAGTTCGCCCGATCGTTCATCGTTCATCGCTCATCTTTCATCGTTAGGCTCCCGCCGCATCATTCTCTTCGGCGGGAAAGGCGGAGTCGGGAAAACCACAATCTCGATCGCCGCCGCCCTCCACTTCAGCCGCGCTCGCAAAACAATTCTCTTCACGACCGATCCAGCCTCGAATCTCGAGGACTTTTTCGGCACGCAGCACGCGGCACGCGGCACCTTGTCGATTGAATCCCTGCATGCGGAAGACCTCTACAAGAAGTTCCTGGACGACAACCTGGCAAACTTCCTGGAGCTCGGCGATCGCGGCACGTATCTCGACAAAGAGGAGCTGCGACGTTTCTTCGAGCTTTCGCTCCCCGGCGTCGACGAGTTGATGGCGTGGATGCGGATCGGCGAGCTGGCGGAAGAGAACGCCGACGCGATGGTGGTGGTCGACACCGCGCCCACCGGCCACACGCTTCGGATGCTGGCCGCGGCCGAGCATTTTCGTCAGTTTGCCGCTGCGCTCGATTCGATGCAGGAGAAGCGT
>QHVX01000028.1 GCA_003222375.1 Acidobacteriota bacterium | reverse complement strand
TTTCGTCTGCTCGCGTCCCACAGACATATCCTTGACGGTCACCACACCCTGAGATTTTTCGTTCGTTCCGTACAAGATCGCAAGCGGAATCTCGTACTGATCGGCGTACTTGAGTTGCTTGCCAGGGCCTTTGGCAGTGCCGATGTAAAGCTCGGTCGGGACTCCGGCGCGGCGCAATTCCCACGTCATCTTCAGATAGTCGTCTGCCAGCGCCGGATCCATATTCGTGATCAGCACGCGCGCAGTGGATTTCTGTTTGCCGATTTTGCCGAGGTAGGTCAGCGCGGCCAGGAGACGATCGACGCCGATCGACGCGCCGACCGCCGGAATGCGCTCGCCCAGGAATCGCATGACGAGATTGTCGTACCGTCCGCCTCCGAAAATCGAACCGAATTGCGGCGCATCGAGCAGAACCGCCTCGAACACCGGCCCGGTGTAGTACGCCAGGCCGCGCGCGATCGAGAGATCGAGCGAGACCCGATCGTCGCCGTAGCCGAGGGCGTACAGGTGATCCGAGATGCGGGCGACGGCATCGATGTTCGGTGATTGACCGAAAAGGTCGCGAACTTGCGTGAGGACGTCGTTGCGCGAATCCGATTTGATCGCGAGAAATTTCTCGATGCGATCGACCTGATTCTGTACCAAGCCGAGTCCCCGGATGAAATCGCCCGACTCGTCCTTGTAGCCCTGCATCAGCTCGAGCCGCACTTTATCGATGCCGGCTTTGTCGAGCTTATCGAGGACGCGAAAGACATCGACCGATCGCTCCTGCGGAATGCCGGCGAAGTCGAGCAGAAGATTGAGGATCGTGCGGCTCGAGAACCGGACCTGATATCGCTCGATGCGCAGTGCGGAGAGCGTGTCGCACATTCCGGCGATGATCTCCGTGTCGGCGATTTCCGATTCCGTTCCGACCGAGTCGAGATCGAACTGTGTGAACTCGCGAAAACGGCCTTTGTCGGGTTTGTCGGCGCGCCACACCGGAGAAACCTGATAACGGCGAAACGGACGCGGCAGATCGGCATACTGCGCGATCACGCGCGCCAGCGGCACCGTGAGATCGAATCGCAGGCCGAGCTCTTCGCGCTCCGGATTCGTCACGCGAAAAATCGATTGCTGCGTTTCCTGCCCTGCACTTCCCGACAGCACGTCGAGGTATTCGATCGCCGGCGTGCTGAGCGGCACGAAACCGTAAAGTTCGTACACGCGGCGGATGATGTCGACCATCTCCTGCCGCGCCAGCGTCTGGTCGGGCAGAAGATCGCGAAGGCCGCGGGAAAGGCGAGGTTCCGTCATAAGGCAAAAGGCAGAAGGCAGAAGGCAGAAGGAAACGCAGCAGCCTTCTGCCTTCTGCCTTCTGACTTCTGCCTTTGGTACCGGGGGCCGGCTTCGAACCGGCGACCCCCAGATCCACAATCTGGTGCTCTAACCAACTGAGCTACCCCGGCACAAGGAGAGAAATGATACCAATGGAACCCAAAAGACGCGCCGGGCATTCTCAACGTCAACGCGCCACCATCAGGACATCGGCGAACCTGCTGGTCGAATCGACCCAGCTCTCCTCGATCGCGAAGCCCGACTCGCGCGCGAGCATTTCCAGATCCGATTCCGCGTACTTGTACGAATTCTCGGTGTGAATCGTTTCGGACCGCTCCAGATGGACCTGCACGCGCAAGTCGTCGATTGCAGCACTCTGCCTTTCACGGCTGACGAGATGCATTTCGATCCGGCTCTTTTGCTCGTTCAGAAACGCGCGGTGCGCAAACTTCGATAGGTCGAATTGTCCGCCGAGCTCGCGATTGATTCGCGCGAGAAGGTTGAGATTGAAGGCCGCCGTCACACCGAGGGAATCGTTGTAGGCCGCCTCCACGATTTCCTTCGGTTTCTGTAAATCGGCGCCCAGGAAAAGAGAATCACCTTGTCCGAGAACGCGCCGAATGTCGCGCAGCATCGCGACGGCGGCCTCAGGATCGGAATTGCCGATGCTCGATCCAAGAAACAGAACGACAGTCGGTAAGCCGGGCGTGATGACCGAGGAGACCTCGCGGTAATCGCCGCAGACGGCGTCAACGCGCAGCGTCGGGAATCGCGCCAGAAAATCGCGCGCGGTTGATTCGAGAACGCCGCCATCCACGTCGATCGGGACGAACGTGATGCGAGGCTGCCGCGCGATGAGCGCATCGAGCAACATGCCGGTCTTGCGGCCATCGCCGCTGCCGAGCTCGATGACGCGCTCGGGCGATCGCAGTGCCCGCGCGATCGCCGCGCTGTTGCGGCGGAGTATCTCGGTTTCGGCGCGCGTGATCGTGTACTCGGGCAACTCAGTGATCGCGGTAAACAGCGCCGATCCGATCGCGTCGTAGAAATACCAGGGCTGCAATTCCTTGGGCGATTTCTCCAGTCCGTCGCGGACATCGTCGGCAAACGATCGCCGCATGGCGATCTGCCGAAAAGTGAAGCGTTCGCGCGGAGCGGCTCGCTCGAGCATCCCGACATTCTAGCGAGGTCGTCGAACGGAGTGCCCACCGCCCCGCAAGGCATCCGCCGCCTTCTCGAAGGCATCGCCCTTGACGAGGAGGTAGTCGGTATCGAACGTCGAGATGAGGAAAACGCTCACGCCCGCCTTCGCGAGCAGCGAGGTGAACTCCGATGCAACGCCGACCGTCTTCAGCGGAATGGGACCTTCGAGCTTCAAGCATTGCCATCCGCGATCGGCTTGGCTTCCGACGGGGACTGCCGTTTCGCTACAGACGATCGACAGCTCATCGGCCGTTCGCGTAATCGACACGAACTGGCCGGCCGTCCACTTCGGCATTTCGTCCGTGGGCGGCAGACGAACGATCGCGAGGGTGTCGGGCAACAGCGTAAAGATCACTTTTTGTCCGCGATCTCACGTACCGCGTCAATCAGGTCTGGAGGATCGAATGGCTTCTGCACGATGCCTGCGACTTCTTTCTGAACGGAATCGACCGTCGACTTCGGCATCGCCGTCAGCACCAGAGCGCGATGCAACAGATCGGGATCATTCTTTCGCAGATGCCGGATGACAGTCATTCCGCCTTCGTGCGGCATCATCAGGTCGAGCAACAGGACATCGTACTTGGCGCGATCGAGCGCGCGCATCGCATCGCGGCCGGTGAGAAAAACATCGACGCGATAACCCTCGCGTTTCAGAAGCGTGGAGACGAGACGTTGCATCGACGGGTCGTCGTCGAGAAGGAGGACGCGGCGTTTGCGTTTGAGAAGCATGGCAGTGGTGCGGGGTACTGGATTCGAACCAGTGGCCCCCTGCGTGTAAGGCAGATGCTCTACCGCTGAGCTAACCCCGCACGATGTATGCCGTTGCTGCCGCGAAGTGTGGCACATCGCATCAACGATGTGAAACGATCGCGCCAGAATGGCCGGGCTCGATGCGGTCGTCGTGGGTGCAGGACCGAACGGGCTCTCGGCAGCGATCGTCCTCGCGCAAGCCGGTCGTTCGGTCGTCGTCCTCGAAGGACGCGACACCATCGGCGGAAGCGCCCGAACCGCCGAGCTGACGCTTCCTGGTTTTCAACACGACGTCTGCTCGGCAATCCATCCGATGGCGATCATTTCGCCATTCTTCAAGTCGCTGAAACTGGATGTGGAATGGGTCGAGCCGCGCTATGCGATCGCGCATCCGCTCGACGACGGCCGGGCGGCGATCCTCGAAAAGTCACTCGACGCGACTAGCGCAGGCCTCGGGCGCGACGCGCGCGCCTGGCACGATCTCTTCGCGCCGTTTGTCGGCGATACGTTGTTTGCCGAGATTCTGCGGCCAATCGGGATCTTTACGCGTCATCCGATCTTGCTGGCGCGATTCGGAATCGAGGCCTTGCGGTCGGCCTTCGGAGTCGCGAAGCGATTTCGAGACGAGCCCGCCCGCGCATTGCTCGCCGGTTGCGCGGCGCACGCGATTCGGCCACTCGATACCGCAGGCACGGGAGCATTCGCCGTCACATTCGCACTCAGCGGCCACGTCACGGGGTGGCCGTTTGCGAAGGGTGGCTCGCAGCGAATCGTCGATGCGCTCGCAACGCGGCTTCGATCATTGGGCGGGGAAATTCGTGTCTCGACGCCGGTGCGATCGATGCGCGACATTCCCGAGTCGCGCATCGTGATCTTCGACGTCATGCCGAAACAACTCGCCGCAATCGCCGGCGATGTGTTGCCGGAACCATACGTGCGGCGGCTGCGGCGATATGAGTACGGCCCGGGCGTTTTCAAGGTTGACTGGGCACTCGACGGACCGATCCCATGGCGTGCCGCGGACTGCGCCGGCGCGGCCACGGTTCACCTCGGCGGTACGCTGGAGCAGATCGCGAGACATGAAGCGGAGATCTGGCGTGGCCGCAACAGCGAGCGGCCGTTCGTGCTGCTCGCGCAACAGACGTTGTTCGATCGAACGCGCGCGCCCGCGGGAAAACACACGGCCTGGGCATACTGTCATGTGCCGACCGGCTCGGGCGACGACATGACCGAACACATCGAAAAACAAATCGAGCGCTTTGCTCCGGGCTTTCGCGATCGGATCCTCGCACGCCATACCTTCAACGCAGCGCAGCTCGAGGCTTACAATCCAAACCTGGTCGGCGGCGACGTCGGCGGCGGCGCATACACGTTGCGACAGACCGTTACGCGACCGTTCCCGAAGCTCAACCCGTATTCCACCCCGAATCCGCGTCTCTTCCTGGGATCGAGCTCAACACCACCCGGCGGGGGCGTGCACGGCCTGTGCGGGTACTTTGCTGCTCAGGCCGCGCTCGAGAGCAAGCTCTTCTAGAATCAATAACCCGTTTCAACGCAATATTTTACAGATTAGCAAACGGGCATACGTATTGCTCAAAATAATCGTCAGCTTGCGATCAACGTAAGGAGGCCCTATGCGCAAGATTACGACGAAACAATTTATCGCTGCGACGTCACTCGCACTGATGTTCGCAGCGGTTGGATGCACTACAAATCGCTATCCGGGAAACGGTCAACCGACGATGACGACTCCGGGGTACGGCGCAACGAATCAGAGCGCGACGCCAGGATCGTCATACGGAAATGAAGGAATTCCGCCGATGGCCAGTTCGTACACCGGCATTCCACAGCCAAACACCGACGCTCTTGCGATCGCCGCTGCTGAGCAGGGCTTCCGCGGCCGCGTGTTAGGCCCGGCGAATCCCGGTGGCGTTCAGCTCAGCGTCTCGCCCGAAGTGACAGGGCAGGTGATACCGCCAGCGATGGTCGTCAATCCACAACAGACGATCAACGCAACAGTCAGTTCTCCCGGAGTTCAGGGAGTTTCCGGCGGCGGCGGGGGCGGCGGTGGTGTGGTCGTCAGCAGCGCCGCGGCGATTGGTGGATCGACAGTAGCCACGGCAGCGGGTTCGCCTCTTGTCATAACAGGTGCGGTGGGAGTGGGCGCAACACCAGCGAGCGGAGTGGTTGTTCCGGCAGCTAACGCGACCTCACCTTCAATTTCCGGCAACGCGATCTTCGCGCCGCAGGTCATGAGTGGAGTCGTGGCTACGAGACAAACCGCGACGACGCCGGCAGCGACAAGCGCCATCAATGTCGGCGCGACGCCGGCCAGCGGCGTCGTGGTGCCATCGGCGACTGCGACGTCGCCGACGATCTCCGGTAGCGCCACCTTTGCGCCGGCGATCTCGAGCAGAGTCGTAACCGGTACGACGCGGGTAACGGTGCCCGCGCGATTAAACACGACGACAGCAACTGTTGCGAAGGCGACGACCTCGCGGACGGCGACTCTGGCCGCGCGTGACGTCGGCGTTGGCCCGATCATGGTCTCGACCAATGCGAATGGTCAGATCGTGGTTTCCAACGTCAGCGCGACGGATAATTCCACGCACAGTCACTAAGTTTTTCAGGCCGGGCTTCGGCCCGGCCTTTTGAGTTCTGGCGCAAATCGGCGTTAGCGAATGCCGCGCGGAAGTTTACCGAGGAACTCCTCGACGGACGGTTGATGATGCATTCGAGCTTCCCAATCCGTCGTGGATGACGGATTCCTTCTACGAAATCCTCCACAAATACAACGTGGCGCTTTGCATCTACGAGGACGCTGGATATCACTCTCCTATCGAGGTGACGGCCGGCCCGACCCATAGGAAATATCAGGGCAGCTACAGTGGCCCACAACTCGAGCACTTCGTCAGTGCTTCATCTCCGCAGCCACGTGCTCTTCGAGAATCGGCAGCGGCATCGAGCCACTCCCGATAATCCATTCGTGAAACTGGCGGATGTCGAAACCGGCTCCGAGTTGTTGCTGCGCCTTGCTTCGCAGCTCCAACATTTTGAGACTACCGATCTTGTAAGCGAGCGCCTGCGCCGGCATGTCGACTGCGTAACGCAGGGTCTCGGTCGAGATTTCTGTTTCGGACAACAAGGTGTTCTCGCGCATGAAGTCGGCGGCGCGATCGCGCGACCAGCCGAGCGCGTTCATGCCCGTATCGACCACCAGCCGCACGGAGAGCATCATGTCCATCATCAACCGTCCGTAGCGATCGTAGACGTCGTCATAGAGCCTCATTCCGCTGCCGAGTGAGGCGGCGTATTCGCCCCAACCTTCGACGTACGCGGTATCGAAATTTTCGCGGCGAAAGGGCGGCAGATTCTCATTCTCTTCCTGCCGCGCGATCTGGAAATGATGGCCCGGTATGAGCTCGTGCGCGATGAGTGCTGGCGCGAAGAGCAGGTTGCGTTCGTTGAGGCGCGAACCGTTGTAGTAGTAGTGACCGATTGGATCGGTCGCAGTCGGCTGCTGGTAATAGCCGAAGGTGATGCCGCCCTCCAGCGCCGGATCGAGTCGTTGGACGTCGTACCTCGCTTTTGGTGCGCGTGAGAAAAGTTCCGGCACATGCGGCTCGATCTTGTGGAGATATCGCGTCAACCGGTCTCCTACTTCTTCCGGAGTCTTGGCGAAAAAACGTGGGTCGCTCTTCAGAAACTGATGAAACTCGGTTTTGTTTTCGAAGCCGACGTCGCTGCGCACTCGCTGCATCTCGCGATTGATGCGCTCCACTTCGCGCAATCCTAGGTCGTGGATCTGCTGCGGAGTCATGTCGACTGTCGTTCGCGCGCGAACGAAGTAGCGATAGGCGGCGTCGCCTCCGGGATATTGCGCCAGGCCGATCGCTTCGGGAGCGTTGGTCTCCGATATGGAATCGGCGAGACGTTGAAGCGAAGGATTGCCCGGTATCGCCCTGCCGATCGTCTGTTTGACGATCGGGACCTCGGCCTTCGGAAGCACGATGCCGCGTTCGCGCTGCTGTCGAATGACTTCCAGCATCTGATCGACCACCTGCGGGAGTTCATTCATCAATCGCGTTCGATCGGCATCGGTCAGGCGCTGCATCGTGAAGACCTGCTGGATGCCGAGATTGCGAAATGAGTAAGGCGTGACCTGGAAGCGGTACCAAAAGTAGGGAAGACCGTCGATGGTCAGTTGATTTTCCCAGCGAAGGATCTCGAGCGTCAGGCGATCGTCCTCGCTGAGCTTGGTCGCGTCGATGCGATCCAGACGCTGCACGATCGAACGCGCGAATTCCGCCTCGCGCTGCGCGTGCGCGTACGAAACGTCGGGCAGATGGCGCGTAGGGATGCCGAACTTGATCTGCAGCGCGACGTTCTCGTCGAGCTCGTGCCGCCAGTAGTCGTCGGCGATTTGCTTGAGGCTGTCATGAGCGGACGGGCTGAAGCCCGTCCCACATGACGTGAGTAACAGAGCGAGTGCGAGTAGGCGCTTCATGCAAGGCATCATACCTGCAGGGAATTTAACAATAGTAGACTCAGGTTTTGGAGATTCGTAATCTGACTGAAACGCACTCAAATTCGCGTTAAGTCTCTCAAGGAGAAGAAATTATGGCCAAGATAATTGGCATCGACCTCGGGACGACGAACTCGGTTGTGGCGATCATGGAGGGCCAGGAGCCCAAAGTCATCGTCAACGCTGAGGGCAGCCGTCTGACCCCGTCCGTCGTCGCGTTCACCAAGAGCGGTGAGCGTCTCGTCGGGCAGGTCGCCAAGCGCCAGGCAGTGACGAATCCCGAGAACACCGTCTTCTCGATCAAGCGGTTCATGGGTCGGAAGTTCGACGAAGTGACCGAAGAGATGAAGATGGTGCCGTACAAAGTCACGAAGGCGCCGAACGGAGACGCGCGCGTTGAGGTTCAGGGCAAGCTGAATTCGCCCCCTGAGATCTCCGCGATGATCCTCCAGAAACTCAAACAGGCCGCTGAAGATTACCTCGGCGAAAAAGTCGAGCGCGCGGTCATCACTGTTCCTGCGTACTTTAAC
>QHVX01000418.1 GCA_003222375.1 Acidobacteriota bacterium | reverse complement strand
TGTTGGGTTTCGCAGGCGACCGTACGTCGATCACGAACAGGTCGACCGCGCCGAGTCCATTCCGGTGATGGAAGGGCGAGAGGTTTTCAAACAGGCGGTCTCGAAGATGCCGGAAGCGGTGCGGGCCGTTTGCGAAGCAACCGGCCTTCACGTCGGCGACATCGATGTGTTGCTGATTCACCAGGCGAATTTGCGAATCGTGGAGGGTGTCGGCAGGCAGCTCGCTCTTCCGCCGGAAAAAGTGCCGCACAACATCGAGCGTTACGGCAACACGACCGCCGGCACTTTGCCGATCCTGTATCACGAGTGCGTTCAGGACGGCCGCATCAAACCCGGCATGCTCCTCTGTTTCACCGCTCTCGGATCCGGTTTGCATTGGGGCGCGGCCTTGTACAGGATGTAAATGGGCGAGGAAGATCGCTGGGCAATGTCACATGCGGAAGAAGACGGGCAGCCGGTGTTGCTGCGTTTTCGCAGCGACCTTCCGGTGAAAGAGACCGCGCGGTTTCCGTTTCTCATCAGCATTCTGTGGATCTACGACGGCAGCAAAAACGGCGGAATGCCGGACGACCGCACCCTCGCGATGATGGATCGCGTCGAGGACTCGCTCGATTGGATCGACGAGTCGGGCGAGGCGTTCCTGATGGTGGCGGTGACCGGCAACAATCGCCGCGAATGGATCTGGTACACGAACAACCGCGACCGCTACATGGCGCTCGTGAATCGCTCGCTGCCGCGCCAGACGAAATTTCCGATCGATTTCACGACGTCGGAGGATCCGTCGTGGCTGACGTACAAGAGCATTCGCAGCGCATCTACTCCTTGAGAAAACGTTCCATCAACTGATCGTTGGTTTGCATCGCCTGGATCTCGATCCAGTAAGCTCGCGCATACAGAAGCACCGTCGCCGCTGACAGCGACAGATGCAGCCACTGCGGCGTTTTGCCGCTGGCGACGCCGCCGCCCATGATGAAGGTCACCATCAGCGCAGCCATCGCGTAAGTCGCGATCGGCGAGACTCGCATCGCAAGAGAGCGCGTCGCTGAGCGGACTTCGACTTCAGGACCGGCGCCTTTTACTTTGTCCTTCAGCTGTTTTCCTGTTCCGATGAAGAAGAACATCGTCATCGATTGCGAGAAGAGGCCGAGGACGACGGTGACGAGCGCAAGAAAGATATGGTTGGCGACATGGCCGGGTGCTGCGATGAATCCCGCGATGCTCGTCGCGATGAGACCGGCGATCGAGAGCAGCGTCGTGACGAGGAGGAACTGAGCCACGGGAGCGGCATGCTAGCAGGAGGGTGTCATTCCGAGCGTAGCAAGGGATGACATGCGGCGCGACCCTGCTAAACTCGCCCGCCGTGCCCGACAAGACGTCGTATCGCGACGCGGGCGTCAACATCGATGCCCAGGATGAAGCGCTTCGCGAGGTTCGGCGAATCGCCCGCGACACGTTCACGCCCGATGTTGTCTCCGATATCGGCCTTTTCGGCGGCCTCTTTCGTGCGAATTTCGGCGAAATGCAATCGCCGATTCTCGTCTCCTCGACCGACGGCGTCGGCACGAAGCTGCGCGTCGCGCAGGCGATGAAGATTCACGACACCGTCGGCTACGACCTCGTCTGCCATTGCGTCAACGACATCCTGGTGCAGGGCGCGCGTCCGCTTTTCTTTCTCGATTACTACGCCACCGGAAGGTTGCGGCCCAGCGTGATGACCGATGTGATCCGCGGAATGGCGCGGGCGTGCAAAGAGAATGGCTGCGCGCTGATTGGCGGAGAGACCGCCGAGATGCCGGGGTTTTACGGCGACGACGACTACGACATCGCCGGCTTCATCGTCGGCGTCGTCGATGGGCCGCAAGTGATCGACGGGAAAGCCGTGCGCGAAGGCGACGTCCTGATCGGACTTCCGTCGGCGGGTTTGCACACCAACGGCTATTCGCTCGCGCGGCGAATTTTTTTCGAGCGCCTCGGATATGACTATCAGTCGATCGTGCCGGGAATCGGAAAAATCGGCGAAGCACTGCTGCAGCCGCACATTTCGTATCTCAAGCCGCTGATGCCGCTCGTCGAACGCCGCGCGATTCACGCGATGGCGCACATCACGGGCGGCGGCCTCACCGACAACATTCCGCGCGTGCTGCCAGAATCTCTCGACGCGAAAATCAAGCTCGGATCGTGGCCCGTGCCGCCGCTTTTCACGTTCCTCTTCGACAAAGGCGGCGTCGATCGCGACGAAATGCTTCGCGTGTTCAACATGGGCATCGGAATGGTGCTGATGGTCTCGCCCGATCGGGTCGACGCCGTTGCGAAACACTTCACCCAGATCGGCCAGCGATACTTTTTCGTCGGCAACATCACGAAGGGATCGCGTCGCGTGGTCTATGACGCGCCGCCGGCCGGTTTCGCCTCCTGGATCGAGTAGTGCGGCTGGCGATTTTGCTGTCGGGACGAGGCTCCAATTTCGTCGCGATCCATCAGGCGATCGCCGATGGCAGTTTGCAAGCCGAAATCGTCTGCGTCATTTCGAATCAACCCGACGCGCCCGGGCTCGCGCGTGCGCGTCAGCTCGGATTGTCCGCGCACCTCGTGAATCACCGCGACTACGCGACTCGCACTGCGCACGAAGAAGAAGTTCTGCGCATCCTCGCGCAGGCGGAGCCGGATTTTATCTGCCTGGCAGGCTACATGCGTCTGCTCACGCCGGTCTTCATCGCGGCGTGGCCGCATCGCATTCTGAATATTCATCCGTCGCTGCTGCCCGCATTTCCGGGCGTTGACGCGCAGGCTCAGGCGATCGAGTACGGTGTGAAAGTGTCGGGATGCACGGTCCACTTCGTCGATGAAAACCTCGACGCCGGTCCGATCATCGTTCAGCGTACCGTGCCGGTGCGCGATGACGACGACGCCGACGCGCTCGCCGCCCGCATTCTCGAGCAGGAGCACATCGCGTACGTGGAGGCGCTAGAGAAGCTGCGAACGCGGAAATGGAGAATCGAAGGGCGCCGCGTGATCTTCAGTTAGAAGGGCCAGAACTTCTTCCACCACGGCTGTTTTTCGACATTCGCCGCCGCGACGGCCGGGACCTTCGTGATCTGCTTGCCGTTTTGCGTGACCACCACCCACCCGACCTGTTGCCCGGCGCGCACGGGCGCCGTGACGGAATTCGGCGCGAGCGAAGTCTTCACGGTCCCCTCATCGCCGCGTCTGACGAGCGCATCGACATCCGCCGCGGCTGCCGCCGGAACTGTTTTTGCCTGGCCATCGGTGACCGGCACTTGTCCGACCGTCGCGCCCTTCTTGACCGCGATCAGATTGCGATAGTGGATGAAGGCGTCGTTCATCAATCGCGCGGCGATCGCGAACGAGCTTCCCGGCCCATTTGGCGCTTTCGCTCCCATGACAACGCAGATGACGCTCGTCGGTCCGCGGGTCGCCGATGCGGTCACACAATAGCCGGCGGGAGCGGACAAACCGGTTTTGATGCCGGTTGCGTCGGCGAAGTAATC
>QHVX01000059.1 GCA_003222375.1 Acidobacteriota bacterium | reverse complement strand
CGGTTCGTCTCGCTCCCCGACCCCGTAAGCGCGCGATACGGAAGCACGCTTTCGAGCTGATACGGCTGACCGGACTGAAACACGAAGAAAGCGCCAGTGGTCGCATGCCACGGTAGGAAGTACGTGCCGTAAACCTTGACATTGTTACGACGGTCGCCGCGGAGATCGCCGTACTTAAAATTCCATAGCTGCCGTCCGGCACCATCGCCGATGTTGGACGATCCGATGAAAATCGCCGCATCATTGGCGGTGTTGAATGACGAATTGTCCTGATCGAAATTCCCGTAGTAGTGGCTCCAGGTGTAGGAGCCGTGGACAACGGCCTTGCTGCCGCGCCATTCCGACTCCGCAGTCGCCTCGAGGTACTTCGTAAAGGCACCGTCGAGGTTGGCGATGACATAGCTCGATCCGCTGCCGATGGCATTGCGTATGCTGCCCGGTGTAGCGACGGTTCCGAGATCCGGAACGTAAAGCTCCTGGCGCACGCCGGGTGGCGGCTGGAAAGCGATGCGGGCGTTGTTGTTCGTGTCCTCAATGTAGTGGCCACCTTTGCGCGCGCGGCCATAAAGGCGCGCGGACCAGGCGCTCATCAATTGACGGGCAGTGCCCAGCATGAACTCCTTGATCTCAGGAGGCTTGATTCCGGCCTGCCACCACTTTCCGGACGAAGAAGAGTTTGGCTGGGCTCCGATCAGATTGCCGTTCGCGTCAAAGTATGCGTTGACCGCCTGCACGAGATTGCGGTCCCACGACGCGGCGCGGGCATCAGAGTTCGCCGGCGGCATGTACCGGGCAAGACTCGCAAAGACCGTGTCGCTGCCGTTGTACGCCCAGGTCGCGCCAAGGCGCGGCTGAAATCCCTGACTCCATGTCCACTCGTGCATTTTGTACTTCGTGCCGGGCGATGAGACGAACCCGGCGACGTTGTCGGCCTTCGCCAGTCCCTGTCCATAGAGGACGTCATTGCTGTCCATGACGCCGACATTGAACGACCAGTTGCGAAAGTGGATCGTGTCGTTGATCTCAAAATTCTGAGAATGAAACTCGGAGTGGATGATGGGAACCGTTCCGATCCCCTGCGGTGAGAACGAGGCGATGAAAAACGCCGGTACGTCCGCAGGACCACACAGCGGTTTCGGGCAGTTCGTTCCTGAAGCGCCGCTTCCTCCGGGAATGCTGATCTCACCCCAGCCATTCGAGGTCTGGAAGCGATCTTCGGAGTCCTTGTAGCGCTGGTAACCTGCGTGCAGGTCGTGCGTGGCTTCCGCGCCGAATGTGTAGTTGTAGCCGACCTGACCGCCCTTGCGGAAGAAGCTGTCGTTGTCCGCAGTGTACAGACCGGTTCCCACGGTGCCGCCGCCGGTTAGCTGGCCGGCAGTACAAGTCAGGTTCTGAGCGGCAGGATTCTGCGGACAGATGAAGCCGTACTTGTTGATGTAAGGCTGCACGAACGCAGCGTTTGCTGGCACAGCCTTCGGCACCACAAGCCGTCCGATCTTATCGAGGTTGTTGATGTCGAGACGCGTACCGACCGCGGTCGAGACCACGACACCGCTCACGAGGTTGTCAGCGCGGCCGCCGCCCGGGTTTCGGAAGTCGACGAGCTTGAACGTAGCGAAACTTTTTGGATTGATGATCTTCGACCCCTCGAGGTTTCCGAGGTCGAGCTTCGACTGGTATCCCGTTCCGGCCGTCGGCGCCTGCATCGAACCGAATGCCGACGTTGTCTGCACTTCATGCGAATGGCGCCAGCTGCCGTTCAACAGCCACGACTCGGTCGGCGTGAAGGTTAGTTTCCCGAACTCTTCGTTTCGCGTGAGCTTGTACTGCGGTAACGCACCGTAAAGGTTCGACGCGTTTGCACGCGTTGCATAAGGGCGGTAATACGACCCGTAGAAGAAGAGACGGTCCTGCAGAATGGGGCCGCCGACGCTGGCGGTCGCCCAATTGCTGTTGTTCTGGTAGATCAGGTTCTGAGTGCCTTTCTGGTCCGCGATGAAGCTGTGGTTCAACTCCTGATAACCGACCAACCCTGTGTACTTGTTCGTTCCCGACTCGAAATCAACGGCCTTTGCGCCGCCGCGAATCATGTTCACCTGCGCGATGTCGTTGGTATTGGGATTCACGACGAGGACGCCGAAGAGCGGCATCGTGATGTTCGCGCCGTCGAACAGGTAAACGTTGTCCTGCCCGCTGGCTCCCGCGCTTGGTCCGCGGACGGTGTCCTGGGTGTACATGACACCGGGGATGAGCTTCTGCAGGTCGCTGTAGTTCTGTGTGAGGGGAAGCGTCGTAATCTGCTGCTGCGACAAGCCGTTCTGGAGAGCGGTCGAGCTCTTATCGACCATCGTCGTCTCGGCGGTCACGGTGATACTTTCGGACACGCCTTGAAGGCCGAGCTTCACATCCGCAGCGGTGTTCTGACCGAGGATGACGGTTGCCTTTCGCGTGCCGGTCTGCATCCCCGCGAGACTGAATGTCACCGTGTAATCCCCGGGAACCAGCGCCGGCAGCTGGATCGCGCCTCGACGGTGACGCCCGGAAGCGCCGAGTTATCCGTCGCGGTCACTCGTCCGCTGATCGAGCCGGTTTGCTGGGCAAAGAGCGCGGTACAGCAGAGCAATATGACGATGAAAATGCAAAGGCGGGCACCATGACGCATGCATCTCTCCTTCTGCTGAAAAAAAGTGACGAACTGGGCCGCGATTCTACACCTGTCAGGAGAGCGGCCACTCCAACTCGCCGAGGAAGCGTTCGTCTTCGCGCCATCTTTCATGAACTGCGACATGAAGGTCGAGAAAGACTCTCGCCCCCAGGATCGACTCGAGCTCCACGCGCGCCTCGGTGCCGATGCGCTTGACCATGTCGGCGCGCTTCCCGATCACGATCGGTTTCTGCGATTCGCGCTCGACGAAAATCGTCGCGTAAATCTTGATCAGATTCTTTTCCTCGTCCTCTTCCCAACGGTCCACGGAGACTGCCGTCGTGTATGGCAGCTCGTCGGCAGTGTGCTGCAGTACTTTTTCGCGAACGATCTCGGCGGCGAAGAATCGCTCCGGCTGCGTCGTGAAATCCTCGCGCGGATAGATCGGTTCGCCGGGCGCGATCGTTTTGAACAGCAGATCGATCAGCTCCTGCACGCCGTCGCCGTTGGATGCCGAGATCGGAACGATGTCGTCGAACAGGCCGGTTTCGGAATAGCGCTGGATCAGCGGGAGCAATTTATGTTTCTTGAGCAGATCGATTTTGTTGAGGATTGCGATGCGCTTTCCCTTGACGACGTCGCGCAACAACTCGATCGCGTACTCGTCGCCCTTTCCGAACAGCTCAGTGGCATCGACGATCAGCGCGACCACATCCGCCTCGGCGAGACTCGATCGGACGTGATCCATCATCCGCACGTTGAGCCTGTGCAGCGGCTTGTGAATGCCGGGCGTGTCGAGGAATGCGATCTGTCCGCGCGGCTCGTTGAGGATCCCGACGATGCGATTGCGCGTGGTCTGCGGCTTCGGCGAAACGATCGAGACTTTCTGGCCGAGGATGCGGTTGAGCAACGTAGACTTGCCGGCGTTTGGGCGGCCGACCAGGGCAACCACGCCCATTTTTTTTAGTTTATCCCGAGCGGAGCGAGGGATCTCCGGTGGCGCAGCGAGATCTTTTGCGTCAGGCGGAACGCGATGCCCATCTTTTTTCTTAATTGTTCGTCGCTGCTCCACCATAGATCCCTCGCTACGCTCGGGATAAACTCGATGACTCTACGAGACCTCTTCTTCCCCCATTTCCTGCCATTCCGGATCGCGCGTCACTTTCACGCGGTAGATGCGGCGACGGTCGGCGCGGTCGACCTCGAACCGGAAGCCGTTCTTCGAGATCTTGGCCCCGGTTTTCGGAACGCGTCCAAGCGTGGTGAAAATCATCCCGGCGACGGTTTCGTAGTCCTCGCCCGCAAAATCAGCGTCGAGCATCTCTTCCAGCGTGTCGACCGGAAGCATGCCGCTTACCAGGTATTCATCGTTTCCGAGATCGACGACCGTCGCCTCGACTTCTTCGTGTTCATCGGCAATCTCGCCGACGATGTCTTCGACGATGTCTTCGATCGTGATCATGCCGGCCGTGCCGCCGAATTCATCGACAACGATGCTCAGCTGCATGTGCTCGCTCTGAAATTCGCGCAGAAGCTCCGACACCTTCTTGGTCTCGGGGACGAAGTACGGAGGCCGCGCCAGCTCCGCCACCGTTTTCGTCTCCTTTTTCATGACATGATTAAATACATCTTTAACGTGCACAATTCCTGTGATGGCGTCGACGCTCTCCTGATAGATCGGGATTCGCGAGAATTTCGATTCGTTGAACAGGCGCGCCAGCTCCTCGACCGACTTCCGCGCGTCGAACGCCAGCATGTCGATGCGGGGTGTCATCAGCTCGCGCGCCATCCGGTCGCCGAATTCGACGACCGAGGCGATCATCTTTCCTTCGCTCGGCTCGAGGATCCCTTCCTCCTCGCCGACGTCGATGAACGCCTGCACCTCTTCATCCGTCACGGTTTCCGGCTCGGCCTCCTCCTCTTCCTGCCGGTCGAGGCGCGCAAACATTCGGCGCATCGGGAAAAGCACAGGCCAGAAGAGGTAGTAGAAAAAATGCGAGAACGGGATCATGTGCTTGAGCGCGATCTCGCCGATGTCATCCGGCACCAGCGCGAGACCGAACTTCCAGAGAATCACGATCGCGAGCCACACGCCGCCCGCGATCGCGACTGCCCTTCCGATTGACCGCGGCTGCAGCGACATCACGGTGCAGGCGAATGCCAGGACGAGCGCGCCCTGCAGCAGCGCGCCGCTCATCAGTTGCAGGTTGCGAGGATCGTAGGAAAACCAGCGGCTGCCGCGTTCCAGCTCCGGGTCGCCGCTCCATCTCCGAAGCGTGACGGCGCTCACCTGCTGCGCGAAGTGGCGGATGGCGTCGAAGAGGAGGTAGAAGACGCCGCTGACGACGGTCGCGGCAATCCATTCTCCGTGCGAGAGGCTACTTCCCATTGGGCGTGGGGCGGAATTCTATCAACTGAGGAAGAGCGCAACTATGGCAACAACAAGTGCTGATTTCATCAGCACTTCCGCGCGGTTATGCAGCTTTGCGAACACCGCCGCATCGCCGCGATTCCGCTCGATGGCCGGTTCGAGATAGGCAATTTCGTAAACCACAGTCAGCGCTAGCAGGGCGATCGCGAACCATCGAACAGCGATCCACGGACTCTCTGCGTTTCGCTCCCAGCCGATGTACTTCGCCGCAGCGCCGGCGATCATCAGACAGACTGCGACGACCCTTGCGCGCGAGAAACGACGCAGGGTCGGACCGAAAATTGTGCCTGCCTGGGCTCTCGGAAGCGCCTTGAAGAGAACGGGGGCAGCCAGGGCGCCGAGGGCGATGCTGCCGCCGATCCAGAAAGCGAGACCGAGTT
Organism: Acidobacteriota bacterium; assembly: GCA_003222375.1. GTDB lineage: Bacteria > Acidobacteriota > Thermoanaerobaculia > Gp7-AA8 > Gp7-AA8 > Gp7-AA10. Next base: position 25,798 of record QHVX01000059.1, on the reverse strand, counting down.
GATACAGGAAATTGATTGCTAGGTACGACCAGTTTGGCATACTGAAGAAGGCTAACAGCTTCATGACCGCGTTGCTCCTCATCACTGCCCTCACGATCCAGACCAACACACTCGTTCTTCGCAATGGCGATCGGATCGCAGTCGAAGGTGTCGTTCGCGTCGACGGACCGCAAGTTCTTTTCCGAGCCAGCGGCGCGCTGTACACCATTCCGACGCAGGACGTCGACCTCGATGCAAGTCGAAGCGATCAGCTTCCCGCGCCGATCCAGGCGGAGATTCGCGGAAGATTGCGCGTGACACCCGAGGAGCGCGACCGATTGCTTCGCGATCTCGAACAAAATCACTCCGGAAGCGCACCGCCTCCAGCGCCGCTCACCGTTGTGGCCGCGACGCCGCCTTACGAGCGCCAGGTTAACGAGGACGAGTGGTCATGGCGTCACCGTGTGCGCGAATACGAAGAGGGCATCCGGCGCGCTCAGGAAGACGTCGATCTGCTCGAGAACAAAGCGGAAGCCCTCAAAGCCCACATCACCGGCCTCCTGTCCCTCGGCTACAAGCCGAGCCAGTTCACGTACGACACGACGTTGCTCGCGTACACCGTCGACCAGATTCCGCGCGCGCAGCTCGAAGTCATACGCGCGCAACGGCTGTACGAGCAGTTTCGCGATGACGCCCGGAGACAGGGCGTGGCGCCGGGCTGGTTGCGCTAGGGCTCGGGTCCGAAACTCTCGACGATTACCTCTGACGTGTCCATGCCGTTCGCGCGTAACGCCGATTGCACTCGCGCAAGAAACCCATCGAATCCGGCTGCCATCTTTCGCGAGCTCTCGACCGTTTTGCGGTTGCGCGCAATGAGCGCCTCGATCCTGCCGCTTTCATGAACAATCGAGCCGCTGCGCGCGAGCGGATCAAAATCGCCGGCGTACAGAATGTGCCGCTGGTCCGGCTCGTACAACACTGTGATCTTGCGACGATCGTCGACCGCGAGCATGTGCAGCACGATGCTGCGAATCGGCGCGATGCCGGTATCGCCGGCAAGGAACGCGACCGGACGTCCCTCCGCTTCGGGGAGAATGAAATCGCCGTAGGGTCCGTCGATCGAAACCGCTGCGCCGGGCGCGAGTCTCTTCAGAGCGTCGCCCCCCTTGCCCGCTCCGACGCGTACGCACAATTGCACGGCCTCAGGTCTCTGCGGCGCCGATGCGATCGTATAGGCGCGCGAAACGCCCTCCGGAAATCCGAAGTTCACCCACTGCCCGGGCGCGAAGTGAAAATCGCGATCGTTCAACGCCACCGTCAATTGAACGACAGACGGCGCGAGCTCTTCGATCTCCGTGACGGTCGCGTTGTGCTCCGGCATGCAGCCGAAACGTTTACCACATCCCGGCCTTGGCGAGTTTCTGAATTTTCCTCACGATGCGATCGCGCTTGAATCCGCGCAGACGATCGACGAAGAGTTGGCCGTCGAGATGATCGATCTCGTGCGACATCGCACGCGCCATCAGGCCCTCCCCCCACATCTCGCGCGGCTCACCGTTGCGATCGAGAAACCGAACATGGACGCGTTCAGGTCGCACAAGCGTTTCAGTGAAATCAGGGACCGAAAGGCAGCCTTCATCTTCTGTCATCTTTCCTTCCACCGCATCGATTTGCGGATTGACGAGGACGTGCAGCTCTCCCGGGCGCTTGCCGACTGAGAGATCGATCACCGCTACGCGCTTGCTGACGCCGATCTGGTTTGCCGCCAGACCGATGCCCGGCGCGGCGTGCATCGTATCGACCATGTCGTCGATGAGCTTCTGCAGCGACGCATCGAATGAAGTGACCGGCTCCGTGCGGCGGCGCAATTCCTCGTCGCCGAATTTGCGAATCGGGAGAACGCTCAATCAGCTTCCCCGTTTTTTGAGGCTTTCGATCATGGCCTCGACGGTGTGCTTCGCGCGCTTCTTGTAAAACTCATCGAGGACCTTGCGGATACCGGGATACTTGCCGAGGGCGTTGTCGAGTTTTTCTTTGTCGAGGCGGAGAAGCTCGGTGGGTTGCGAAGCCGTAATTGTCGCGGTGCGCGGCTTTCCGGTCAGCACGCTCACTTCGCCGAAGAAATCGCCTTCGCCGAGTTTTGCGAGATAGACGCTGCCGCCGGTATTCCCCGTGCCGCGCGTGTAGACCTTTACCTCACCGTGCGCGATGACGTACATCGAAGACCCCGACTCCCCTTCCGAAATGATGATGTCGCCTTCACGATGTTGTTCGAGATCCATCTCCTTGACGAGCGCCGCGCGCTCTTCGTCATTCAACACCTCGAACAATGGACTTTGAGGCACCTCGCGGCTGAACATCGGCTCGCCTTTGGCAGGCGCACCGCTCGGGGCGGGCGCGGCGCCCGACGATTCACGAACCTTCTCGGCTTTCTTGCGGACAGCGATCGCCTGCACGGTCAGCCCGTTGTCTTCGTAGTACTTGGCGGTGTGCTCGTATTGCGCGAGCGCTTCGTCGAAATCGCCGTTGCCGGCGAGCGCGTCGGCGTACTGCAATCGGATGCGGGGATTGCTCGGATACTTGTCGAGATCCTCTTTCAGGAGCGGGAGCGCTTTGGCGAACTCCTTCCGGGCAAGCAGGTTCGCGCCGCTAGTCTCTTCAGCCATGCTTCGTTATTGTATCGGACGGCGCACTAGTACTTGATCCGCTGCAGTTCCTGCTTGGCGGAGGCGGCCGGCGTCGAGTAGGGATACTTTCGAATGCACTCTTCGAACGTCTTGCGCGCCATGCCGAGATCGCTGATCTTCTCGTAGCTCACGCCGAGCTTGTACATCGCGTCGGGCGCCTTGTTCTCAGTCGCAAAGTCTTTGGTGACCCGCTCGTAGAACCGCATGGCATTCTTGTAGTCGCCGGCGGCGAAATACGTTTCGCCGATCCAGAACAACGCATTGTCGGCGAGCTGGCCCGTCGGATCGCCATCGAACACCCGTTGGAACATCGCGCGCGATTCGGCGTGCTTCCCCTGGCTGAATAGCATCAGCGCGCGGCGGTAGGTTTCGGCGACGTCGGCGGAATGGAGGACAGCCGCCCGCGGCTGTCCTTGCGGCTGTGGGACAGGCGAGGGCGCCTGTCCTCCACTCTCGAGTTTCGTAATCCGTGCGTTGAGCACATCCAGGCGATCGAGCAGCTCGGTCAGCGATGCCTGCAGGTCAGCGAGCTGTTTGTCTACGGTGGGAGAGGCAGTCGGCTGAGGCGGTGGAACGAATGTCGGCTCGTCCGACTTTGGTTGCGACGCGCATGACAAAGTCAGAAGGCAGAAGGCAGCAGGCAGAAGTGAACGGAGCGTGCCTCTTACTTCTGCCTTCTGCTTTCTGCCTTCTGCCTTCATCACGCCGTCTTCATCTGATCCAGCCATCGCTTCGCCTTGTCGGCGTAATTGCTCTTGGGAAACTCCGAGATCACGCGCTCGAAGTAGAGCCGCGCTTCCGCTTTTCTGCCCATCCCCGCCAGAGCCGTGCCCATGTCGTAGAAAACGGCATCGCGCTCGCGATAGTTCGGATACGTGTCGATGATGTAGTTCAGCCGTTGAATCGCCGACGCGAAGCTGTGCCGTTTGATGTAAAAACGCGCGACGATGTGCTCGTGCTTCGCCAGACGATCCAGCGCGTCCTGCAGCCGTTTGTCCGCTTCCGGACGTAAAGCGCTGTTCGGGAAGGTGTGGATCATGTCGTTGAACTTCTCGACCGCCTCGCGAGTCTTCTGCTGATCGCGGTCGGGCTTCTCCATCTGCTTGTAGGCCACCATCGCGATCTGCAGCATTGCGTAATCGGCGCGGTCGCTCCCCGGATATCGATTGATGAAGTCTCGGTATTTGTACTGGGCCTCGACCAGATTCACCGGATCGCCTTGTGCGTAGTACGTGTCGGCGACGCGCAGGAGGGCGCGGCGGCCGAGGGGATCATTCGGATGGTTTTCGTAGATGTAGCTGTAGTACGTCCGGGCGCGGGCATACCGCTTCCTCGCGAACTGATCTTCGCCGCGGTCGAAGAGCTGTTCCTTGCTGAGTTTTGTCAGCTCAGGGTCAACAGCCGGCCGGATCGGACGCGGTCCGCCGTGACGACAAGCTGCGAGCGACAGCGCGATCGCTGCCAGTAGGACGATTCCAGTTCGTTTCAATTGATTTACACCTTCAATGCTGTAACAGAGGCGCGGATCAACTCCATTGCCGCTGTTCGGTCCTGATGCCCGAAGATCGCCGATCCCGCCACCAAAATCGTCGCGCCGGCGGACACCACCCTGGGCGCCGTCTGGGCGTCAATGCCGCCGTCGACCTCGATTTCCACCGGAAGTCCGCGTTCGCGGATCATCTGAGCGATATGACGTATCTTGGGCACAACAGGTTCGATGAAGCGCTGACCGCCGAAGCCGGGGTTGACGGTCATCACCAGAACGAAGTCGCAGAACTCAATTGCAGTGCTCAAGGATTCCGCGGGGGTCGCAGGGTTGATGGCGATCCCAGCCTTGGCGCCCCCATCCCTGATCAATTGCAGCGCTCGCTGCAGGTGGTGTTCGGCCTCTTGGTGGATGGAGATCATATCGGCGCCGGCATCGATAAACCGCTCGATATAGAGCTGCGGTTGCTCGATCATCAGGTGGCAATCGAAGGTCAACTTGCTGACTGCGCGACACGCTTTCACGACCGCCGGTCCCATCGTGATGTTCGGCACGAAATGGCCATCCATGACGTCGAGGTGGAGCACGTCGGCGCCCTTCTCGATGGACGCAATTTCATCCGCGAGCTTCGCGAAATTGGCCGACAACAGTGATGGCGCGATTTTGATGTTCACAATTGACCTGGCGGCGGTTGCTCGACGATGGCAGTCTCTTCGTGACGGGTGACGACGATGGTGATCGGATCGCGGGCGCTTACCGGCGCGCCACGAAGCGGGAACTGCCGAATGATTATGCCATCGGCGATTCCCGGATAGGCTTCGAATACGGCCGCACCTTGTCGAGCGGACGATCGATGATGTCGGGCATGATGAACGTGAGCGGCGGAGGTGTCGCGCCGATGAGCAGCGAGACCGGCGTTTGGGCCGCGACAACGGTTCCTTTTGGAGGATCGGCAGCCAGAATCCCCTGCTCGGGCCCGTCGACGTACGACATGCTCCCGGGCTTCAGATTCTGCTGACCGAGGCGCAAGACGGCGGTGCCGGCGCGCTCGCCGCTGAAATCGGGGACGCGCAGGACAAGCGGGCCGGTGCTGAGCTCAACCTGGATGGTGGTACCGCGCTTGACCAGATTGGTCGCGCCGGGAGCTCGGTTCTGCCAGACGATGCTGCCGGCTGCGACCTTGTCCGAATTCCTCCGATGCTCGGTATCGACCTGCAATGTGATGCCGAGGTCGGAGCAGATCGCTTTGGCCTCATCGACGGATTTCCCGATCAGATTTGGCGTCGACACCGACTTGCCGCGAATGAAGAATGTGAACCAGACGTAGCTGCTGACGCCGAAAAGGAGAACTGCGAGGCAGGCGAAGAGAAAGTTTCCCAGGCAGCCGGACTTCATCGCTGCTCGGGACGCTCGCTCTTCTGACGTTCGGCCTTGTATTCCGCTTCGTCGTATTTGCGATCGCGCGTCCGGACGATGTAGAGCGGGATCAGCGCTTCCTTCCATGCATCTTCGACGCGCTCCGCGAAGACGAAGTTGAGGCCGGCCTTCACGTCATCCGGCACTTCGGTAAGGTCCTTGCGATTTCCCTCCGGCAGCACGATCGTCTTGATGTTGGCGCGCTGCGCGGCCATGATTTTTTCTTTGATCCCGCCCACGGAGAGAACTTTTCCGCGCAGCGTGATCTCGCCCGTCATCGCCACGTCGTGTCGCACCGGCCGCTCGCCCATCACCGACGCGATGCACGTCGCGATCGCGACGCCCGCCGACGGTCCGTCTTTCGGAATCGCACCCGCCGGAAAGTGGATGTGGATGTCGTACTCGTTGAAGCTGCGGTCCGGAATTTCGAGATCGGCAGCTTTGGATCGCACGTAGGAGTACGCCGCGGAGACCGATTCGCGCATCACATCGCCGAGCTGGCCGGTGACCGTTGTGCGGCCGCTGCCCGTCATCCGCGTCGCCTCGATGAACATGATCTCGCCGCCGAACTGTGTCCACGCGAGGCCGGTCGTCACGCCGATCTCGGGATGCCGCTCGGCGAATTCGTGCTCGTACGAGGGAAGGCCGAGGTACGCCTCGAGGTCTTTAGCTTCGATGAGGTAGTTGACAGGCGCCAGCGGCTGTCCTCCGCTGTCGCCGCTCGCGACTTTGCGCGCGATCTTGCGCAACCCGGTTGCGAGCTTGCGCTCGAGATTGCGGACGCCGGCTTCGGCGGTGTAATCGCGAATCGTTCCCAGGACCGCGTCGTCGGAGATCGTGACTTGCTCCGCCGTCAGGCCGTGGTTCTCGAGCAATTCCGGGATCAGGTGTTTCTTCGCAATCTGCAGCTTCTCGGTCTCGGTGTAGCCGGAGAGCCGGATCACTTCCATGCGGTCGCGCAACGGCGTCGGCACCGTGTCGAGGACATTCGCTGTGCAGATGAATAATGTATGCGATAAATCGTACGGAATTTCGAGGTAGCGATCGACGAAGGTGTGGTTCTGTTTCGGATCGAGGACTTCCAGCAACGCCGACGCCGGATCGCCCCGGTAGTCCTTTCCGATCTTGTCGATCTCGTCGATCATGATCAGCGGGTTGTTCACCCCGACCTGCGTGTAGCTTTGGATGAGTTTTCCGGGCATGGCGCCGATGTAGGTCTTGCGATGACCGCGAATTTCCGACTCGTCGGTCACGCCCCCCACCGCCATCCGCACGAACTTTCTCCCGAGAGCCTCAGCGATGGCCGCGCCAAGCGAAGTCTTGCCGACGCCCGGTGGGCCGACGAAGCAGAGAATCGGTCCTTTCAGATCGCCCTTCAGCTTCATCACCGCGAGAAATTCGACGATGCGTTCCTTGACCTTGTCCAGCGCGTGATGCCGCTGATCGAGAATCTCCTCCGCCTTTTTCAAGTCCAGCCGATCCTCGGTCTTCTCCTTCCAGGGGACCTGCAGGACCGTGTCGAGATGACCTCGCAGCACCGAGTAGTCCGACGATGAGGGCGAAAGCTGCGAGAGGCGATTGACCTCACGGCGCAATTGCAGCTTGTAGTCGTCGCTGAGCGGAAGCGCCTCGATGCGTTCGCGGTAGGTATCGGCTTCCCGTTCGCCTGGATTCGCGTCGCCTAACTCGTCCTGGATGACGCGAAGCTGCTCGCGCAGGTAGTTCTCGCGCTCACGGCGATCGATCGATGTTTGAATCTGGCGTTGCAGCTCGCGATCGACGTTCGCTTTACCGAGGTCGCGCTGGATCCAGTCGACCAGGAGCTCGATGCGCTCGATCGGATTGACCGTTTCGAGCAGGTGTGTCCGGGCCTTCCGTGACATTCATTCGGAGGATGTTCAGCAGCTCGTTCGAATACTTCGGGTCGCTCTCCACCAGCTTCTCGAAGAGCGACATCGCCTTGTTCATCAGATGCTCGGTCTTGGCGGTTTTGGGAATCGGACGCGGAGCGATCTCGCGCAGCATGCCTTCGAAGTACGGCTCGCTCTGCAGCATCTGCACGAGCTCTACGCGCTGACGGCCCTGAAGGAAAAGCTGATAGCGGTCCGATGAAAGCGGCAGGCGCTGAACGATTGCCGCCAGGACGCCGATCTGCGAAAGATCCTGCGGCCTGGGGTTTTCCTTATCGCCGCTCTTCTGGCAAAACGCCGCGATCAGATTCTGATCCTCGGGCAGACTCTTGAGCAGTCGAACGTTACGGTCGATGCCCACTTGCAGCGAGAGAACGCCGCCCGGGAAAAGGACGGAAGACACGAGTGGAATGATCGGGAGCCTGTTCGGAATCTCCAGATCGATCCATTCCGAGGAGTTTGTCGTCGGGGTCTTTCGTGTGGGTTGAGCCATCGTGCGCTACACTGATTTGTGACCGCGCTCAACTACATCGGCATACAAATTGTAGAAAATGCCGGTGGGTTGAACAATCATTCTGATCCAATGAGCACGCCGGCTTCGACGGTCGAGGTGTCCGATCCGACGCTTAAACGCGCCGATTTGCACTGTCATAGCCGCTTTTCGATCTTCAAGTATTTCCGCCGGGCGAATACACGAGACTGCTACAACGCCCCGGAAGACGTCTACAAGATCGCAAAAGAGCGAGGGATGAACTACGTCACCCTGACCGATCACGACTCGATAGACGGTGCGCTCTACCTGTTGAACAAACATCCGGATCTAAAGGATTTCTTCATCGGCGAAGAAGTAGAAACTTACTTCCCCGAGACCGGCCAGCGCATCCACGTCGGTGTCTGGGGGCTGAACGAGGCCCAGCATCGCGAAATCCAGCGTCTGAGGCCGAATATCCGCGAGCTGATCCCCTACATGAAGTCGGAGCGGCTGCTGTTCGGCGTCAATCACCTCTTCCAAAATTACCGCATGAAAAACGTCGCGGGGCGCTACATCGCCGAGCTGCTGGATATGTTCGACGTTTTCGAGGTGCTCAACGGCGCGATGGCTTCATTCCACAACAAAATGGTGCAGCAGCTCATCGACACCGTGCAGCGGGAGCATGGCCGCCGCATTTCGATGGTCGGCGGCTCGGACGCGCATACGCTCAAACACGTCGCGAAGGTGCATACCGTTTCGAAGGGTGACACCGTCAACGAATTCCTTGCGAGCATTCGCGCCGGCGACTGTTTCGGCTGGGGCGAAGAGATGCGCTTCCGCGATCTCGTTGCCGACATCTATCTGCTCGTCCTCGCCTATCACGGAGAGACGGGCGCGGACCTTCGGTCGCGCGATTACACGCCGGCCGATAAGATGATTCAGCTCGCCGGGCGACTGGCCTCGATTCCAACCGCGATCTCAGGTCTGCCCGCCGCGATCACATCGCTCAACTACCTCAAGCAGATTGTGATCACCAAAGGCATCTCGATGCGCTTCGATCGTCTGCGAGACGAGATCCGCCGTTAATTAGGCGAAACCTTCGGTTTACCGCTTTTTCTACGGATTGTGGATGATTCTCTGCTGCACGTAGAAAACGCGGTAAACCGAAGGTTTCGCCTAGAAGTTGACGGCGAGACCGCCGATGTACTTGCGCGTCACGCCGTCGGGGTCGACGGTGTCGAGCAGAAACGGCGAATTGGCGGCGCGCACGACTTCGACGCCGAGGAGCACTTTGAGATCGAGCGGGAGATGGAGCGCTTGCGCGACGCGCACGTTCACGCGCTGGGTCCGATACTCGGAGGTAGCGTTCGGTTTCGGCTCATGCAACTGCCGGTACGAAACCGCCAGCGTCGTGCCCGAGGGGTGATACGTCGACTCGACGTCGCCAGTGACGTAGACCTTCTCGGATCCACCGATCGCCGGCGTCGCCGCGCCCGCGCTCGACGACATGTCGATCAGCAGATATCTGCCCAGCTCCTTGCGATACGTGAGGCGCAGATCGCGGCGGATGTCGCCGGTGTCGACGTAAAAGCCATCCCAGAACTGGTTGAAGCCATCGGTAAACACCACGCGCAGCGGCGAGTCGGCCGCACTGACCGTGGCGATTGCCGAGACGCGATTGCGCGCGTCATCGCCGGATACAAATCCGAACGAGTACGCGTAGCGCGGCAGCACCCGCGACTCGTCAGTCCAGACGACGATGCTCGGCATCATGTTCTGCCGCGATTGGTCGTACACCTTGTACATCCCGGAGACGATGAACGACGTGTCCTTCGACAACTTGAACTCAGCCCCGGTTCGCGGCGCCCACTCCGTGCCGTAGAGACCGAGCCGGCTCGACATCCCGTAGCGGAGAACAAACGACGGCACGATCTCGAGATGCGCATTGGCGGTGAGGTCGGCCGTTCGGAAGGTCGCGTTGGCAGTGTTGTGCAGACTCTCCTGGGTGACGCGCAACGCGACGCCGATTTCGTTGCGCCGCGTCTGCATGACGGTCGTGTTGCCGGCGATCTCGATCAGATCGGATCCCGGATTGCCGACGAAAAGATTCTGCTGGGCGAGATAGCGCACTTCGAAACGCGCGTCGCCGTGCTCCCATTCGAGATTGTGCGCGCGGATGTCCGCCTCGTGCTGTGGACCGGGCGCATCATCTCTGTACCGCCACCAGCTCTTCATCGAGCCGACGCGGTACGCTTCGGTGGCGGACGATCGCAGCTCCATCTGCATGGCGCTCGACTGTGCGACCGCGCCGCCGAACGGCGTGTCGTCAGTCGGATCGTCGATGCGATGGATGTTTCCTCTGAATCCGAGCTGCCACGTGTCGCCGAGCCGGCTCTGAACGCCGACGGCGGTCTGCGCGAAGCTGGGCGTCGACTGATCGGCGACGCCGGTCATCGAAACCATCTCGCCCTTCACGCGCGGGATTTGATAATCGGCCGCAGCGGCGCCAACGGAGACCGGCTGCGCCATGGCCATGTCGAGCTCGCGAAGAATATCGGGCGGAAGCGATCCGCGAAGCTCCCAGATTTCCTGATTCGTACTCCTGTTTGCGCGCTTTTCATTTTCGAGTCGAAGCGCGAGCTTCACATCTTTTCGCGTGGGCACGATCATCGCGACCGTCGGCGCGAATCCTTGCTTGACCGCGATGATGCGATAGACCGCAGCCGGCAGCGCAGGAAGCGCGAACGCACCATCGTTACCGCTGAATGTCTGCATCGCTTCGAGCGTGTTGAGATTCAGCGCGATCACTAACGCATGCTCGACGGGCCGAGCCGCCGTGGTGACGATGCCGATGATGTTGAGGGCAGTTGGGAGCGGCAGAGGGTCAGGGCGAGCGGTGCCCGCCGTAGCGAGCGTGGCGCAGATGACGAGGGTGAAGTATCGGCGCAGAGGCTCCCCTTTCTATCGCTCGCGCGAGTCTACGGACTGCCCGCAGGCGAAGTCAAACAAGCCGGCGTAAAACGCTTGCAAATTATTGTCCGCTTCCCTATTTAGCGGTGAACAATAAGCAAACTCAACTGGACCACTAGACCCGGACCCGATGCACGCGCAGCAGGTTGGTCTTGGCGCGCTGATAGATGGGAGACCCCATCAGGATCACCAGCGGGTCGCCAGGCGCCACGATGTCGCGGCTCAACAGGAAATCATCCACGCGCTCGACGATCTGTTCGTGATACTCGCCCACCTCGCGCAACACGAACGGCTGCACGCCCCACAGGATGTTCATGCGCCGCGCGACCCAGCTCGACGGCGTCAGCGCGATGATGGGCTGCTTCGGTCGGAACTTCGACATCAGCCGCGCCGCAAATCCCGTCTGCGTGAAGACGACGATGAACTTCGCATCGAGCTGCTCGGCGGCGTAATTGGCAGCACCGGCCAGCGCGTCGGTGAATTCGTCCGCTTCCGAGACTTTGCGGAACGGCTCGCGTCTGACGCGCGCAACGATCTCGCGATTTTGCTCGGCCGCCATGATGATGCGGGCCATCATCTGCACGGCGTCGATCGGATAGTTTCCCGATGCGGTTTCAGCGGACAACATCACCGCGTCGGATCCATCGAAGATCGCGTTGGCGACGTCGGACGCCTCGGCGCGCGTCGGCCGCGAGCTGACCGTCATCGACTCCAGCATCTGCGTGGCGGTGATCGCGAACTTTCCCCATCGGCTCGCGGTGGCAAGGATTTTTTTCTGCACGATCGGAACGTCTTCGGGCGGGAGCTCGACGCCCAGGTCGCCCCGAGCAACCATGACGCCGTCGGAGACTTCGAAAATCTCCTCGAGCTGCTCGATCGCCTGTGCTTTCTCGAGTTTCGCGATGACGTTGATCTCGTCGCCACCTAACATGCGCAGCAGGGCGCGGAGCTCTTCGATGTCACTGCGCCGGCGAATGAATGAGGCCGCGATGTAGTCGAGTTGGTGCTCGACCGCGAACTTCACGTCTTCGCGATCCTTTTCGGTGACCGCCGGAATCTTCAGATCGGTGTCGGGGAAGTTCATCCCTTTCCGCGACGAGATCGGACCGCCGTGCAGGACGCGCGCCGTCACTTTTTTTTCGTCGATGGCGGTGACGACCAATTCGACAAGTCCGTCGTTGATGAGCATGCGATGCCCGAGCTGCACTTCCTGCGGCAGATGCGTGAATGGCGTCGAGACCATCGCTGCATTTCCCTGCACCGCGTCGGTCGTGATCACGAATGTCATGCCGCTTTGCAGATGCACCACGCCGTCGACTTCCCCGATGCGCAGCTTCGGGCCCTGGATGTCGCCGATGATCGGGATGTACTTGCCGTTCTCCGTCGCGGAGTGCCGGATGATTTCAATCAGACGCACGCGCTCCTGCGGAGTTCCGTGCGAGAAATTCAGGCGGAAGACGTCGACGCCCGAAGTGAGCAGGCGCTGGATTGTCTCTTCATCGGAGCAAGCAGGGCCGAGAGTCGCGATGATCTTGGTTCTTCGCATCGAGTTGTCGGGTTGTCAGGTTATCAGGTTGTCATTTGACAACCGGACAACTCGACAACCTGACAACCATTCATCGCGCCGCGAGCGCAGGCTGCAGCGTCCGGCCTAACACCTGCGCGATGGCATCGACCTCGCGCACGAGTTGTTCGAACGTCTCCGGCAGAATCGCCTGCGGTCCGTCCGACAACGCCTCCTCGGGCTTGTGGTGCACTTCGATGAGAACGCCGTCGGCGCCGACAGCAATCGCAGCGCGGGACATCGGCAGGACTTTGGTTCGCTTGCCAGTGCCGTGGCTGGGATCTACCAGGATTGGAAGATGCGACATTCTCTTGATCGCCGGCACGACCGAAAGATCGAGCGTGTTGCGCGTGTGATCCGCAAACGTCCGAACTCCGCGCTCGCAAAGGACCACGTTGTAGTTGCCTTCCGACATGATGTACTCAGCGGAAAGCAGCAGCTCTTCGAGCGTCGCCGACATTCCACGCTTCAGCAACACTGGCTTTCGCGCGCGACCGGCCGCTTTGAGGAGCGCGAAGTTCTGCATATTGCGCGCGCCGATCTGGATGCAGTCGGCATAGCGATCGACCAGATGCAGCGACTCCTGGTCGATCGCTTCAGTGATGACCGGCAGATCGAATTCCTCACGGACGCGCGCGAGAATCTCCAGTCCTGGTTCACCGAGGCCCTGAAATGAGTACGGCGATGTGCGCGGCTTGTACGCTCCGCCGCGAAAAAGCTGCCCGCCCGCCCGCTTGATGCGCTCTGCGATCGTCCGCGTCTGATCGAGCGACTCCACCGCGCACGGCCCGCCCACCACGACCACCCCGTTGCCGCCGATGTCGACGCCGCCCACGCGGATCACGGAGTCGTCGGGCTTTGCCTCGCGACTCACCAGCTTGTAGGGCTGGGTGACGAGGATGACTTCCTTGACGCCCGGGAAGTTCTCGACGTTGGCGGGATCCTTGGTCGCCTGCTGGCCGGTGACGCAGACCGCCGTCCTGTAAGCACCCAGAATCGGGAGCGCTTTGAGGCCCAGGCGTTCGATATGCCGGACGACGGCATCGATCTGTTCGGCCGAGGCGGCGGCTTCCATCACGACGAGCATGGCAAGCCAGTATAATCGACGGTCTAATGCGCAAATTACCTCTCACCTTTGCGGCGGCATTACTCCTTTCGACTCAGGCATTCGCGGCGTACTACATCGTTCTGAAGGACGGCACCCAGTACAAGGCGAAGCAGAAGTGGACGATCGTCAACGGGAAAGCGACGTTTCAGACCGAAGGCGGTCAGACGCTGCAGCTCGACCCGGCTTCAATCGACGTCGCGAAATCAGAGGAAGCCACCAGGTTGGGTGGTGGATCGGTCCTTGGCCAGGAGCAGCTCCAACAGACCGGCGGGACGAAGCCGCAGCAGTCAACACTCGGCAACGCGTTCAAGCTTCGCAAATTGCCGACCGAGCAGGCTCCGGCCACGAATCCGAATGCACCGCCTCCGATTGCGCCCGTCAGCGGACCGGTGCTTTCGAATGAAGTGATCCAGAAATTCGAACAGGCTTTCGAGAATGTCGGAATTTACGAGCACAAGGTCACGCCGACGGGGGCGCACACCTTCCGCGCCGAGCTGGTCACCGACAATGAGGAAAAAGTCTTCAACGTGCTGACCGCGTCGGCCTTTCTGATCATGCACGATGCAGGCGTGCCGGGCACGAAGATCGACATGGCGGAGCTGTTCATGAAGACGACCATCGGCGTGACAGCGGGCCGTTTTCAGATGACGCACGCCGACGCCGAGATGCTCGATTCGAAGAAGATGACGCGCGAAGAGTATTTCGTCCGCAAAGTGATTTACTGACGCGCGCGTCAGTAAATCATCCTGAGCCGCGCAGACGGCGAAGGATCTTCTCCCTACTGAGCGACGCTGACGGTGGCCTGGCTGCCGTACACCATCACATAGCGAAACGATCGCTCCTCCGGGTCGATGATCGTTTTTTCGCCGGCCGCAAACACAAATTGTTCGACCGGCCCTTCGACGGTGATCAATTCCGCTCGGTCGTTAGCGAACCGTACCCGGATTGAGCGCGCAACGCCGTTGTCATAGTTGATCGCGAACCGTGCGCGCCCGCGCGTCCCGCCGAAGTCGTAGGCCGTTGCCGCTGTTGGTCGAGGAACGACGACCGGGACGCCGTTGATGTCGCGGATTTCCGGGATGTCTTCTGCAGCGGCGACGCGAACGTACCAGGTCTCTGCGACAAGAAGTTCCAACGTCCGATCGGCGGGCGGCCAATCAGCATGGGCGGCGCCATCCACGATCGCGGCGGATCGCGAGTCAGCAGATCGTCGCGCCACGCGCGCACGATGTTCCATGCGCTGCCGGTTGGTTCCACATTTTTATAGGCGTCCGTGATGTCGATCGAGGCGATGACACCGCCGACGCCATTCGCGCTGCGCGCCGCGATCACGATGCGATTGCCGCGATCGCGCGAGAGCTTGCTGACGTCGTAGACATCGAGCGCGCTGTCCTCGCCAATTCGCCGGCCGCCGATCTGCGCTCCGTTGAAATAGAGGGTGTACTCCGGATCGACGGCCACCTTGATCCGCGTGAATTGCCGATTGGGAGGCAGATCGAAATTGCGCGTCGCGAAAAACGCGACCGGAATGTTGCGGCTGAGCTGGTGCTGCGCCCATATCCACTGTGCACGGCCGGTGACATCGAAGAATTTGTGAGCGTACAGCAGGTACAGACGGTGATACGCGGCCACGACCGCAAACAACGCCAGCACTCCGATCGCGAGACGGCGCATCAAGTTATGATCGGACGCGTTCATGAAAGCCGTGATTGTAATTCCCGCGCGTTGGGCGTCGACGCGCTTCCCAGGGAAGCCTCTGGCGATGATCGCAGGGACTTCGCTGATTCAACGCGTTTACGAGCGTGCCAAACTTGCGCGGCGCGCAAACGCCATTTTCGTCGCGACCGATGACAAGCGGATTGCCGATCACGTGGCGTCGTTCGGCGGAAAGATCGTCCAGCCAAAGGGAGATTTTCAATCGGGCACCGATCGCATCGCGGCCGCCCTCAATCTACTCGGTGGAGAGTTCGATCAGGTCATCAACGTGCAGGGCGACGAGCCGCTCATCGACTCCGAGAGTATCGACGCCCTGGTCGAAAGCCTCCAGACCACGAAAGTTGACATGGCCACGCTGGCCTGCCCGATCGAGAGCGACGAGGAGCTGCGATCGCGCGATATCGTGAAAGTCGTGATGGCGCTCGACGGAAAAGCCCTGTATTTCTCACGCGCGCCTCTCGCCGGAGCCCTGAGACACATCGGGGTTTACGGTTACCAAACTCGTGTGCTTCGCGCTCTCGCCAGGCTCGAGCCCTCCCCGCTCGAGCGCGCGGAATCGCTCGAACAGTTGCGAGCACTGCAAAACGGTTTTAGAATTCAAGTGCTCCACACCCCAAAGCCTCACCTCGGCATTGATCGACCGGAGGACGTTTTGCGTGTGGAGCAGGAACTGGCGAAACATGGCTGATCGGGAGTTGAATTCGTGAGCGCAAGGCTCACGATCACGAAGAAGCAACCCAGCCACACTCTCTCCTTCTCCCCTCAAAATGCAGAATGCAAAATGCAGAATGCAGAAGAGTTCTGCATTAGCGCAGTTTCTGCATTCTGCATTCTGAATTCTGCATTCCATGGAGGCCCGTTATGAGCACAAAGTTCATCTTTATCAGCGGCGGTGTTGTGTCGGGGCTGGGCAAGGGCATCGCCGCGGCCTCCATCGGCGCGCTTCTCGAGGCGCGGGGTTTCAAAGTCACGCTGCAGAAGTTCGATCCGTACATCAATGTCGATCCCGGGACGATGTCGCCGTTCCAGCACGGCGAAGTCTTCGTCACCGATGACGGTGCCGAGACCGATCTCGACCTCGGCCACTACGAGCGGTTCACCACGATGCGCGCGACGCGCAAGAACAATTGGACCACCGGCCGGATCTACTTGAAAGTCATCGAAAAAGAGCGCCGCGGGGACTACCTCGGCAAGACAGTGCAGGTGATTCCGCACATCACCGATGAGATCAAGCGATGCATTCGCGACGTCAGCGAAGACGTCGACGTCGTCATCGTCGAGATCGGCGGCACGGTCGGCGACATCGAATCCCTCCCATTCCTCGAGGCAATCCGCCAGTTCCGGCAGGAAGTCGGACGTGGCAACGCGATCAATGTGCATCTGACGCTCGTGCCGTACATCAAGGCGAGCGAGGAGCTGAAGACGAAACCGACGCAGCACTCGGTCAAGGAGCTGCGCGAGATCGGCATTCAACCCGACATTCTGCTGTGCCGCAGCGAGCGGCCGATTCCGGAGGAGATGAAGAAAAAGATCGCGCTCTTCTGCAACGTCGAGGAGGAAGCGGTGGTCTCCGCGCTGGACGTCGAATACATCTACCAGGTGCCTCTGGCATTCTCGCGGGAGGGACTCGATGAGATCCTGCTCGACAAGCTCCATCTTCCCCACGAGGAATTCACGGCGCTCAGCAAGTGGGAGGAGATCGTCCGCAAACTGCGCCACCCGGAAGATGAAGTGCGCATCGGATTCGTCGGCAAGTACGTCGAATTCGGCGATTCGTACAAATCGCTCAACGAAGCGCTCATCCACGGCGGAATCGCGAACAACGTCAAGGTCCGCATCATCTACATCGATTCGGAAGCTCTGGAGGACGAGGGCTATCACGGCGAGCTGGCGAACGTCGACGGCATCCTGGTTGGCCCGGGATTCGGAGCGCGCGGCATCGAAGGCAAGTTGCGCGCAATTCGCTACGCACGCGAAAANNNCCTCGGCATGCAGTGCGCGACCATCGAGTTCGCACGCAACGTTTGCGGGATGGTCGGCGCAAATTCGACGGAGTTCGATGACGAGGCACCTTACAAAGTGATCTTCAAGCTCCGCGACCTCATCGGCGTGGAAGCCCTGGGCGGTACGATGCGGCTCGGAAAATATCCGTGCGGGCTCAAGGAGGGCTCGCTGGTTCGCGAAGCGTACGGTGTCGATCTGGTCGAAGAGCGCCATCGGCATCGCTACGAGGTCAATCCCGAGTACGTGCCGGCGCTCGAGCAGCGCGGATTCCACGTCACGGGTGTATCGCCCGACGGAAAATTCGTCGAGATCGTGGAGCTGGAAGGGCATCCGTGGTTCGTCGGATGCCAGTTCCATCCTGAGTACAAATCGCGTCCGATGGCGCCGCATCCGTTGTTCCGCGCGTACATTGCTGCCGCGCGGGCGTACAAGACTTCGCAGAAGAGCGCGCCGGTGAGCATTCCGCGCGAGGCAGAGCTGGTTTAGTCATCCTGAGCCGCGAAGACGGCGAAGGATCTCGCCGACGAGACCCTTCCCCCGCTCCGCGGGGTCAGGGTGACGGAGGAACATGTGGTCTGGAGAAGAATCGGCGCCACCGTTCTCGGCGTCATTGTCGCGGCGCTGATCGTTCAGTGCGCCGAGTTGATCGTCCACTTCATGTACCCGCCGCCGCCCGGTTACAACATGCGGAATATGGACGATGTGAAAAAATTCGTCGCGACTTTGCCAACGCTCGCGATGGTGGTCGTCCTCATCGGATGGCTGATCGGAACGCTGGCGGGCGCATTCGTGGCTGCGAAAATTGGCAGGAGTCGGGTCCCCGCCTACATCGTCGGTCTGTTCCTCTTCCTCGGTGGAGTCGCGAACGCAACGATGATTCCGCAGCCCATGTGGTTCTCAGGCGCGTCGTTCGTCGTCTACATCGGCGGAGCGATCGCCGGCGCAATGCTCGCGCGCCCTGCGGTACCATCGCCTCCGGGATGAGCACGCGCTCGATTCAGATCACACCCCAAATCGCGTTCGGCGGCGACAACCCTCCGCTGTTTATCGCCGGACCTTGCGTGATCGAGTCGCGCGAACATGCGCTGGCCATGGCGCGAACGCTGCGGAAGCTTCGCGACGCGCTCAAAATCAATCTCGTTTACAAGTCATCATTCGATAAAGCGAACCGCTCGTCGATCGACTCCTTCCGCGGACCGGGTCTCGAGGAAGGGCTCGACATTCTCCGCGCCGTAAAAGAAGAAACCGGATTGCCGCTGATCTCTGACATTCACGAGCCCGATCAGGCAGAACCGGCGGCGAAGATCCTCGACATCCTGCAGATCCCGGCGTTTCTGTGCCGGCAGACGGATCTCGTTGCAGCCGCGGCGCGTACCGGCAAACCGGTCGGCGTGAAAAAGGGGCAGTTCCTTTCGCCGGAAGAGACCAAGAACATCCTCGAGAAGGGCCACGAAGTCGGCAACGATCGCATGTTCATCACCGAGCGCGGGTCGTCATTTGGATATCAGAACCTGGTCGTCGACATGCGCGCGTTTCCGATCATTCGCGGATTCGGAGTGCCGGTCGTCTACGACATTACGCATTCGATGCAGAAGCCGGGCGGCGAAGGGAAGCAGACCGGCGGCACCCCGCAATTTGCGCGGCCGCTGGCCCGCGCGGCCGCGGCGGTCGGTGCGGATGGGTTTTTCATGGAGGTGCATGACAATCCGCCGGCGGCGCTGTCGGACCGCACCACCCAGATTCGTCCCGATGCGGCGCGGTCGATCATCGAGGACGTGCTGGCGATCCGGGCCGCGCTGCAGCCGATCTGACGATGCGCCGCGTCATCGCGATCGTCATCGCGGTCTACCTTCTGCTGGTTCTGTTCAACGGCTTCGTGCTGGTCGAGCTGTTTGTGCAGCGCGTCGGGATCCCGGTTCTCTTCGCGGTCGCGGCGTCCCTCGCCTGCATCGGCAGCGGATTTCTCGCGCGGCGGTTGCGGTCGGAGGTCGCTCTCAACTTCATCGTCGGCTATCCGATTTTCGGCGCGATCTGTTTTCTCATCGCGCTCTTGAAAATCTCCACATGGACGATGGTGCCGGTGGTGGGCGTTTTGGGAGGGATCGGACTTTACTCGGCACTCGGCACTCGGCACTCGGCACTGTCGATCAAGCCGCTTGCGAGCATCGCCCTCGCCCTGATCGGAATCTCGGCATTGATCGAGGCGCAGGCGCCGCCCTCGACGCTCGACGAGCTCGCGTATCACCTGGCGGTACCGTGGACGTGGGTGAAGGAAGGGCGCGCGATCGATCTCCCCCTGGTCTCGCATTCGTACTTCCCTCTGGGCGTCGAATCCGCCGACATTCCGTTTCTTGCGATCCTCGGAACTGGCGGCGGCGTGGCTTCGCATTTCCTGCATCTTTTTGCAGCGATTGCCGTCGTCGTTCTGCTGCTGCGCAACACGAAGGATTGTCCGATCATGACCGTCGCGATCGTCGCGACGCCGGCGCTCGCGCTGACCGCCGGCTGGTCGCTCGTCGACTGGATCGTTCTCGGCGTCTCACTCGTCCTGGTGAACGCGCTCGAGCAAGACGACGCGGCCACGGTGACTGCCGCCGTTGCTGCGGGCATGTTGACGAAGTACACCTTCATCCCCATCGCGATCATCGCGATTCTGGTGACGCGAAAGTTCCGCGGCCTGATCCCGGGAGTGGCGATCGGATCGATTTTCTTCATTCGCAATCTGATTCTGACCGGCAATCCGATCGCCCCTTTTTTCACGGAGCTCGCGCCACACGTCGCGCACTATCGCGCCGGCGCTTTTCTCTCCGATTACGTTTTCGACGGCCGCTTCATCGACGAGAGCCTCGGTGCGTCGCTTTTCATCGCGTGCACGATGACGGCTGGATTGCTGCCGTGGATCCTGATCGCAGCCGGCGCGCTGCTGTTCTTACTCGCGCCATCGGCGCGTCTTCTGGTTCCCTTCTTCGCGATCCCCGCCGCCCGCGCCCTCCCGCCCACCCGCCCGATCCGCGTGTTGCTTGCCGTTGCGGTCGTCATGCAACTCTTCCTCGTCGCATTTTTCACCGATCGCACGCAGGCCTTTGCGCTGCTGTCCGGCCGCCTCGACGAAAAGCAATACCTGGCCGAGATGCGGCCGTCGACGGCGACGATCGCGTCGCTGGATGCCGCCCTGCCTCCGGACTCGCGCACATTTCTGATCGGCATGAACGAGACGTTCTGGTTTCAGCATCGCGTGCGCGGAGGCGGAAACTTCGATGGGCCGCGCATCTCCGCATATCTCGAAGCCGGCAATTCCGACGCGCTTTACGCGCGGTTGCGTCGCGACGGGATCACCCACGTCGCCGTTTTCGCGATACCACCACCGACGGCCGTCGAGACGAAAGTCGAAGAACGGGAAACGATCTTGTCGACCGGAGCGGGGCGCACGCTGTCGCAGATGCTCGATCGCTATACGCTGAGCGTCACCCAGCGCGGGGCCGCAACTCTGTTTACCCTTAAACGGTGACGACTTCGCGCACGCCCGACGCCGACCGCAGCGCGTTCGCCTTGTCGGCCGCCTCCCACGAGAATTCGGGTTCCGTGCGGCCGAAGTGGCCGTACGCGGCGGTCTTCTTGTAGATCGGGCGGCGCAGGCGCAGCGACTCGATGATGCCGCGCGGCGTCAACTGGAAGTGCTCGCGGATGAGGTCCGACAAGCGCTTCGGATCGATGCGGCTCGTTCCGAACGTCTCGACGTATACCGAAACGGGATCGGCGACGCCGATCGCGTACGCGAGCTGCACCTCGACTTCATCGGCCAGTCCCGACGCCACGATGTTCTTCGCGATGTACCGCGCCATATAGCACGCCGAACGATCGACTTTGGTCGGATCCTTTCCCGAGAAGCATCCGCCGCCGTGACGACCGCGTCCGCCGTACGTGTCGACGATGATCTTGCGTCCTGTCAGGCCTGTGTCGCCCTGCGGGCCGCCGATCACGAATCGTCCGGTCGGATTGATGTGGAAGACCGTGTCCTTATCGAGGAGCTCTGCTGGAACTGTCGGCTTGATCACCTTCTCGGTGATCGCTTCGCGCAGATCGCGATTGCTCACATCAGGTGAATGCTGCGTTGAGATGACGATCGCCTGGGCGCGCACGGGACGTTTCCCTTCGTACTCGATCGTCACCTGTGATTTGCCATC
This sequence comes from Acidobacteriota bacterium, assembly GCA_003222375.1. Taxonomy (GTDB): domain Bacteria; phylum Acidobacteriota; class Thermoanaerobaculia; order Gp7-AA8; family Gp7-AA8; genus Gp7-AA10. The sequence continues at coordinate 4,302 of QHVX01000059.1, read as the reverse complement.
GGGCCGCAAGAAATCGAGCTCACCCGTTTTACGCATCTCCGCCAGACGCCTGACCAGCTTGTGCGCAAGCGTGATCGGAAGCGGCATCAGCTCGGGAGTCTCGCGGCACGCGAAGCCGAACATCAGGCCCTGATCACCAGCGCCGCCGGTGTCAACGCCCTGCGCGATATCGGGCGACTGCGGATCGATTGACGAAATCACGGCGCACGTTTCGCTATCGAATCCGTATTTCGCGCGCGTGTATCCGATTTCCTTGATGGTATTTCGGACGATGGAGGGAAAGTCGACGTAGGTTTTGGTCGTGATCTCGCCGGCGATCATCGCCATTCCGGTCGTCACGAGCGTCTCGCACGCCACCCGGCCCACCGGATCCTCGGCCAGAACGGCGTCGAGGATCGCGTCGGAAATCTGGTCCGCGATCTTGTCCGGATGACCCTCGGTTACAGACTCCGAGGTGAATAAGGTTCGATGCATAGCCATGTCGGGGAAGCTCCTTCGAGGAAATCGACGAATCCTAGCATACCGCATCGGTCGGCACTCCCCATGCAGTTGAGGTCGCGTGATGTTGAAAACCCGGAACATCGGCGCGTATCGCGACCTGCTCGTATTGTTCACAAAATACGGGCGCAAGGACTTTCGGATGTCGTTCGAGCCGGATGAGATGTTCAGTCCGGAGAGCGGCGACGGCGAAGTCGAGCCTGACGTCAAAGCGCGGGCCGAAGCTTTTGCGTCGTCGCTGAAAAAACTGGGACCGACCTACGTCAAGTTCGGCCAGGTCCTCTCGACGCGCCCCGATATCGTCCCGCGCGAATACGTCGCGGCGCTCGAGTCGCTACAGGATGCCGTGGAGCCCTTTTCGTTTGCGGAAGTCGAGAAAATCGTCGAACAGGAGCTCGGCGGGCGTATCTCGAAAATCTTCAGGGAGTTCGATGCGACGCCGATTGCGGCCGCGTCGCTCGGACAAGTGCACAGCGCGATCCTGCGCGATGGGCGTGAGGTGGTCGTCAAGGTGCAGCGTCCGAAAGTTCGCGAAGAAGTCCACAAAGAGCTCGATGCATTCACCGACATCGCGAAGACGCTGGAGGCGCACACCGACATCGGCCGCAAGATGACTCTCCTCCGCGCGATCGAGCAGGCGAAAATCACGCTCAACATCGAGCTCAATTACCTGCAGGAAGCGCACAACGCCGACATCCTTCGCCACAACCTCGCCGCGTTTCCGCAGATCTACGTGCCGGAGGTCATTCACGACCTGACGACGTCGAAGGTTTTGACGACCGAGTTTGTCCGCGGGAGGAAAGTCTCGAAGCTGACGTCGTTGCAGATGATCGACCACGATTACGCGTCGCTTGCTTCGGTGCTCACCGAGGCCTATCTGAAGCAGATTTGTGTGGACGGCTTCTGGCACAGCGATCCGCATCCGGGCAACATCTTCATCCGCGATGTCGAAGGTCAGGCCGAGGTCGTGCTGCTCGACTTCGGGATGGTCAGCCGCATCGGCCGCGAATTTCAGGACGAGATCATCAAGCTGCTGCTGGCGCTGTCATCGAATCGCGGCAGTGAAGTCGCCGATGCCTGCGTCCGCGTCGCGCAGGCCGAGGAGACTTTCGACGCGACGAAATTCGTGCACGAGATCGGAACGATCGTCGCGAATTTTCACGACGTCGACGTGCAGCAGATCAACACCGGCCAATTGATCTTCAACATCATCGCGGTCGCCAGCAACAACGGCCTGCGCGTGCCATCCGAGCTCGCGATGCTGGCAAAGACACTCTTGAACCTCGACGGCATCACCAGGAAACTCGATCCGACATTCGATCCGCAGGTCGTCATCCGCTCGTACGCCGAGCGGCTGATGACACAGAAGCTCGCGCAGAAATTCAATCCACGGAACTTCTACCCCGCGCTTCTCGACCTCAATCAGCTCATTCTCGATCTACCGCACCGCGTGCGCGAGATCCTCGATCTCACGGCCGCGAGCCGATTGACGTTTGGCGTGAAGCTGACGCAGGCCGAGATTCTTCTGGCAGGCGTGCACAAAGTCGCGAACCGGATCACAGTCGGCGTCGTGATCGCGGCGCTGCTGCTGTCGTCATCGATCATCATGCGATATCCGTCGAAGGAGCATTTCGCGATCATCGGCTACATCATCACGGCCGTCGCGGCGGTCTACCTCATCGTGTCGACGCTCGTCCGCGATCACAAGGACGAAGAGCGCGCCAAGGCGAAGAGCAAGACTTAGACGATCGTGACGCGAGTCACAATTTTGCCATCCATACGGAATTAATGTACGAGGAGTTCTGAGAATCCTACTCCTCGAGCCCGACTACTGGCGGTACCTCGGCATCCTCCAGATCCTCAAATCTGAACCCTCGATCACGCTCGTCGGCGAAACAGATCCCAAGAAGATTCTGGCCATGCGGAATGCTCCGCCGGAGCTGCATCCCGATGTTCTGGTCGTCTCTTACTCTTTGACGGTCGATTATCAGATCTCGATCCTGCGAGACCTGATCCACCTCTTTCCGGCCGCGCAACTTCTGGTGGAGGGTTACGATGAGACGCTCGACGCAATCGCGCGCGTTCTCCGAGCGGGAGCCAAAGGGTATTTTCACCTCTCTTCCGAACCAGCCAACCTCCTGAAAGCACTGGCGATCGTGCAGAAAGGTCGCATCTGGGCGCCGCGCGAGGCGGTGGCGCTGATGATCGGTCCGTTTCCGGAGGGTGCTTCAATTCCAGAGTCTGGTGTGCTCACCATGAATGCCCGAGCGATCCTGAACTTGCTCCAACAGGGTTTGAGTAACAAGGAGATCGCCGGCGCGCTCGGAGTGTCGGAAGTCACGATCAAGACTCACCTCACGAAGCTGTATCGAAAGTTCGGCGTCCACACCCGCCTGGAGCTGCTCTCCTACGCCATCAATCACCATCTGGTCAGCGGCCATTGATACCGCTGGATCTCGCCCACTCAGACTATTTACTTCCATAAATATACCCTTGGATCCAACCTCTGGCGATGGCATTGAAGTATCGGTGGCCGGAGGTACTGAGAATGTTCAAACATCAAGTCATCGCAATCTCTTTGGCGATCTGCGCGCTGATCGCCACGCCGGTCCTTGCCGACGGCACTCAATTCAGCGGTCAGGCGACCGGGGTCAACGCTACGGTGCTCGGGCTCGCGCCAATCCTGATTTCCGATACAGGGCCCCTTCCACCTGAAGGAGGCCAGTTCGAGAAGTCACTGCTCTCTGAAAACGTTCCTGGCGTGCTGACAGCGGAAGTGTTTCACTCGAGCACTGTAGGCCAGGGCAACCGCAGTCGGTCCGAGGCATCAGTCGCCAATCTCGATCTGACGGTTGGGGGAAACACGATCGGAGCGGACTTTCTGATGGCCAGGGCGACCGCGGTCTGCAATTCGAACGGCTCGTCATCGGTGTCAGGCGGTTCCGAAATCGCGGCTTTGATGATCAACGGTCAGACGATCGTTATCAGCGGGCAGCCGAACCAAACCATCGACAACCTTCCGCTGGGCACGCAGGTCATCATCAACGAGCAGAAGGGAAATTCGGGTGACATCACCGTCAACGCCCTGCACGTGATCGTTCCGGGCGTGGCGGATGTCATCGTCGCATCCGCGCACGCCGACGTGCAATGCAAGGAAAAGCCGATTTGCGATTCTGCCACAGACTTCGTAACCGGCGGCGGATGGATCTTGAATAACGGATCGAAGGCGAATTTCGCGGTCGCTGGCGGAATCAAGAACGGCTTCTGGGGTCACCTGCAGTACAACGATCATGGCAACGGCCTCAAAGTGAAGGGAACGGGAGTCACGGCGTATGGCATCGTCGACGCGACCACTCGCCACATCGAAGGAACGTGCGAGATCAATGGCGCTTCCGGGTCTTATAAGGTTGATGTTTCCGATATCACCGAACCGGGTAAAGACGCAGACTCATTCAGCATCACACTATCGAACGGCTACTTCGCAGGAAAGAAGCTGGACGGTGGAAACATCCAGCTCCACCAGCCATGCCGCTGAGTCTTTGGGGTCAGGCAAGGCCTGGCCCTAAAACCCTTCGAGAAGATTCGTCACCAGTGTTTCGGCAAAGCGCTGGGCGATCTCGGCGATGGCGCGCGTCTCCTGGTCGAAGGCATCGGTCGATTCGAGATTGACCTGATAGTTTTCGGCGAAGCGGTATTGATCGTTCTTCCACAAGACCTTGTCTTCGTTCCGATGATCGACCAGCTCGATCTTCGCCGTGATCGAAATCTGGTACTGCGTCGCGCGGCCCTGCTGATTGAACGCGA
>QHVX01000058.1:8407-10528 GCA_003222375.1 Acidobacteriota bacterium | reverse complement strand
CGTGTTGCCTCTCGAGAAGGCCGCCGACGCGATCGACGAGATTCTGTTCGAGCTCCAGGCGAACGGGTAAAGGCAGCAGGCAGCAGGCAGAAGGCAGCAGGCAGAAGGCAGAAGTCGGCCCCCTTCTGCCTTCTGCCTTCTGCTTTCTGCCTTACCACCGGTGGTAGGCAGGATGGCCTTCCTTCACCGCGACAAAAGTTCCACGGCACGTGGCGGTGACTTTGCCGTTGGCTTCGAGCGTCGCCTCGACGACCGCCCGATCCTCTGACGATTCGACGACATGCGCGCGCAAGTGCAGCGGTACGTCCATCGGCGTCGGACGCTTGAGATGGACGTGAAAATCGGCGGTCACCGTGCAGGGCGGGATGCTGGCACCCGACTTTTTCATCAGATGCATGGATGCCGTCCAGTTGCTGTGGCAATCGAGGATGGCGCCGCAGATTCCGCCGTTGAGAATCCCTTCGAATGCGAGATGATGCGGCTGCGGCCGCCACTCGCAAACCATTGCATCTCCTTTGGGAAAACTTCGGATACGCAGCCCTTTGTCGTTTGCGGGACCGCAGCCGAAGCAGCGATTGTTCGGCGCGTAGGTCTCCTGGACACTTTTCATCGATAATTTTCCAATGCCATCGCGTTCACTTCTCGCCATTATCCTTGCAATCGGGATTGCCTGGCAGGCGTACGCCATCAGCGTCGCGATGCGCTTCGGTCCGCCACTGGCAAAGTTCATGGCCGGTCTGGGCGTCGAGCCGAACGCCATCACGCGCGCATTCGTGGCAACGTATCTGTGGTGGTTCGTGATTCCGCTGGTGTGCGCAATCGTCAGCATCGACGTTGTTAGGCGGACAGCGCCGCCGCGTTTCTACGTCACGCTGGTCGTCATCGCCACGCTCTCCGCCGGATTCGTGCTGCAGGCGTGGACCAACGAAGCGTGGCTGTCGCCGCTGATCTATCTGATGCAAGCGGTGCGATGAAGCGGCTGCTCGTCGCGATCGTCGCGGTCGTCTTCAGCGATGTCGTTTTCTTCGGCCGGGCGTTCTATTTTCGCGACATCACGCGCTTTTACTATCCCCTTCGCAAAGTGCTGAGCGACATTGTTCGCGCAGGGGATTTTCCGTCGTGGAATCCACTGTGGGCGGCCGGGCAACCGCTGGCCGCGAATCCGAATTACGGCGTGTTCTACCCGCCCCAATGGCTGATTTTTTTGCCGGGGTTCGATTTCTGGTTTCGATTCGTGCTCGTACTTCACGTTGGCATCGCTGCTGTCGGCGCTTATCTTCTTCTCCGATGTTGGGCGCGATCTGAATCCGCATTTTTCGGCGCGATCGTCTTCGGCCTCAGTGGCATCACGCTGTCGCTGATCAACGTGCCGCCGTTCCTGTACTGCCTGGCGTGGCTTCCGTGGATCGCGCTGGCCATCGAGCGACAGCGATTTGCGGTCGCCGCTTTTCTCCTCGCTTTGTCGATCGTCGGCGGCGAGCCGGTGACGATCGCGCAAGTCTGCGTCCTGATCATCGCGTTCGCGCTGATCCGCAAAGTGCCATGGCATCGCATTGTCTTTTTCATCAGTCTCGGAATCCTCGCAGCGAGCGTGCAGCTTCTGCCGGCGATCGATCTACTGCGCGACTCGGTGAGAAGCCGAGGGTTTCCGATGGCGCTGGTGGGGCAGTGGAGTACGCCGCCCTCGCGCCTCGCCGATCTCTTCATTCCGCAGTTCAGCGGCGCCGCGGCGGAACACTTTCGGCTGTACTGGGGAACGGCAAAGTATGGCTGGCTCGATCCGTTTTACGTCGGCATCTACTTCGGATTGATTCCGATCGCGCTCGCTCTCGCGGGATTGACAGTTCGTCTGCCGGGATGGCGGTGGGTATCGGCCGCAATGGCCGCCTCGATCATACTAGCGCTTGGCACTCACACTCCGCTCCTGCGGCTGCTGTATTCAGTTAGGCTATTTTCCTCATTTCGCTATCCTGAGAAATTTCTCATCCTCGGCCTCGTCCCACTGATGTTTTTCTCTGCAATGGCATTCGATCGCGCCGATCGTCGCATCATCCGTCGGGCGCTCGTGATCTGTGTCGCGACGGTCGTTGCGTGCGCCCTTCTTCTGACTGCATCCTTCTG
>QHVX01000058.1:0-8396 GCA_003222375.1 Acidobacteriota bacterium | reverse complement strand
GCGTGTCACGATCGGTGTGGATCGTCGCGCTGCTTCGATCGGCGGTCGGTGTCGTGGTGCTGTTCCTGCTGCGACGTAGGCCTTCAATCGCTATTCTCGCCGTGATTCTCGACCTCGGATATGAGCGCCTCTCGATCGCGGAGACGATCAGCGGAGACTTTTTCCGCACGGCTCCCGCCGCCGTGCAAAAGATCGATCGGCGCGCGCGCGTCTTCCACCAGGCCGATTGGTACGGCGCCACGTTGACGGCGCGGCGTTATCTCGATCTGCCGGAAATGTATTGGGTTTTGAGAAACGGGCTGTATCCCATGGCCGGTGCGGTGTGGAGTGTTCCAGTTGCGATGAATCGCGACATCGACGAAAGCTTTCTCGTGCCCGCGACCGATTTCAATGCTGCGCTGCTCGAATTGCAACGGCGCAACACGCCGCAATGGTTCGCGCCGCTGATGGCGATGTCGGGTGCCGGCTATCGTGCGATGTATCTGCCGTTTCACCGCACGAACGATCCGAAAAATATCGATCCGATCATCTTCGTGCCGCAGCGCACGAATCCGATCTTCTACTTCGCCGATCAGATCGTTCGATGCCGCTCGCTCGCGGAGTTCATCGAAGGAGTTCCGAAAGCATCGATGCGAACCGCCTTCGCCGACATCGATCCCGTGCAGGTGCAGGCGGGCGGCCGGCGACTGCTGGTCATCAGCATCACGCGTCACAAATACTGGCGGGCGACCATCGACGGCCGCGATGCGGAGCTCATCCCTATCAATATTCAATATCAGGGCGTGATCGTTCCGGCCGGCCGCCACACGATCCGGATGACCTATCGCAATCCGCTGTTCATCTACGGCGGCGCGATTTCGGTGGCATCACTCGCTTTCCTCTTCGCGATGATGCTTCGCGAACGCAATCGCGTCGGGGAAGAACTCGTGAAAACTCCGCTCGAGCTCGCGGCGTGAGTCGATCAAATGATGCGTCGCGCTCTCGAGGTGCGGCCGCCGCGAAAGGCGCCTTGACAGGTTTGTCAGCGCGATACGAATCCCGTCGATTTCTCGATACGACACCACCCAGGAGCGGATGTAGGGATAGACAACGGCAAGCCGGCCTGGCAACGGATGGCCATTCATTGTCGCGAAGACGCGAGCGACAAAATCATCCAACGGCTCGTTTGAATATCGCGACCAATCGGTCGCCAGGAAGTGATCGAAGAAGACGTCGCTGATCACGCGGGCATAGTGGCCGTGATCGGGAATCAGCACCCGCCGGAAAGCGCGGACGGCCGGATGCGTGTCGGTGAAGACGTCGATCGCGCGGTGCTGCCGGATTCCCTCGCGAATGCCGGGCGTCAACTGGTCGCGCAGCGGCCCTTTGACGAAATCGCCGGCGAGATTTCCGATCAGCGATTCCGCCGTCGGGCCGGCAAGGAAAAGATGCGCGAGGTAGTTCACCCGCGGCTAAGATACTCGCGCACTTGTTCATCGGACACTACGGCGTCGCCTTCGCTGTCAAGCGAGTGGAGCAGCGCATTCCTCTGTGGCTGCTGTTTGTTGCCGTTCAATTCGTCGATGTCGTCTGGGCTGTGCTCATCTTCCTCGGCATCGAGAAGGCGCGTATCACGCAGGAACATCGCGGCTCGCTGCCGCTGGACCTTTATTACATGCCGTATACGCACAGCCTGCCGGGAGTGATCCTTTGGTCGGCGCTCGCATACATGGGATGTCGCTTCTTCATGCCGCGGAGAGCGTCAGCGTTGGTTTCTGCGGCGGTGTTTTCGCACTGGGTTCTCGACCTGATCGTGCATCGACCCGATCTGCCTCTTTACGACAATGCACGCAAGCTCGGCTTGGCATTGTGGAATTACCCGATCGCGGCTCTGGTGCTGGAGGCCGCGCTGTATTTTGGCCTGTTGTTTTACATTCGAGCGCAATCCCGACCTGCGTTCGCGATTCTCGGAATTTTCATTCTCGCGATTCAGGTGACCGTTTTCTGGTTTCCTGTTTTGCCCAGTCCGAAAATCGCAGCAGTCATTTTTCTCGCCGGCTACATCCAGCTTGCGGGCGCCGCCAATTGGCTGGAAAAGAAATATTTAGGCGGCCAGCCCCAACTTTGATAGCAGATTAAGGAATCTCGACTCGCTTTGAAGCGACTCGAAGCGCGGATCGGCTTTGATCATCGGCAGCCACGTCGCGCGCTCGTCGTACGCCCGGCCCAGCGCGGCGAACGTCTTCTCGACGTCGCCGAGGCCGGCGTAGATTACGGCGAAGTCGTAGGCGGAGACATAGCGCTCTGTCGCCATCGCTTCTAGCTGCACCAAAATCTTGATCGCTTCGGACGATTGATCGCTCGCCGCGTACGCATGTCCGAGTGCCGAGAGATATCGCGGTCCGTGTCCGGATAACGGGACCGCGCGGCGGAGCGCATCAATCGCTTCGTCGTGCATGCTTTTCTTCTGCAATGCCCAGCCTAACCAGATGTAGGGAGGTGAAAAATGCGGATCCAGCTCGAGAGTTTTTCGTGCGCGTTCGATTGTTTCGTCGCAGTCATGCGCCAACATGTAGATCAATGCGCTGTTCGAGTTCATGACCAGCGACACAGGCTCGAGCTCGAGTGTGCGTTCCACCTGCGTGAGCGCTTCGGCGACGCGCCCCTGGTAGATGAGCAGATGCGAATACCACTGATGCGCGGTCGTGTAGCCCGATTTCAGGTCAATGGCGTATCGGAATTCGCGTTCGCCCGCCGTCCAATCCCAGTCGTACGCAAATTTCGTCCAGCCTTGTGCGGCATGCGCTTCGGCGAGACTCGGATCAATCTCCAGCGCTTTCATCGCCGCGGCCTTCGCATTCGATGAAACCTCCTGCGGCGGCGCGACGCCCCAGTAGCCGAGCATGTTGTAGCACTCCGCGACGCCGGTCTGACTCAAGGCGAAGCTCGGATCCTCCGCCAACGCCTGTTCGAAAAGCGCGAGGCCTTTCCGCATGCCTTCTTCGGTGCGCTTATCCCAGTGGAAGCGGCCACGCAAATAGGCCTCGTACGCTTTCGGTTTGACGAGACGCGCGGTCGCTAAACGCGCCTGCTCCTGCGGCGTCACCTTGATCTGAATTTCATCGGCGATCGCCTGCGCCACCTCGGCTTGCAGCAGCAGGATGTCGGTGAGCTCGCGTTCGTATTCTCTGGCCCAAAGATGTTGGTCCGTCCGTGCATCGACCAATTGGGCAGTGATGCGAACGCGCCCGCCGGAACGCGTGACGGCGCCCTCGATGACCGCATCGACATTGAGTTCACGCGCGACTTGCGGAAGGGGCTTGTCGGTCTCTCTGTAGCGCATGACCGAAGTGCGTGACGTGACGCGGAGCGCACCGATCTGCGCGAGTCGTGTGATCAGAGCGTCGGTCATCCCGTCGACGAAGAAATCCTGCGCGCGATCGCCGATGAGATTGTCGAGCGGCAGCACGGCGATCGACTTGATCCGCGTGTCCAGATGGGGGAGTTCGACCGGCGCGATGAAACGGTAGCCGCGGCGTGGCAGCGTCTCGACGAAACGCGGCGTGTCGGCGGAATCGCCGAGGGCGTCGCGCAGACGCTTGACGGCGCTGTTCATGCCGGCTTCGAAATCGACGAACGTGTCTTCGGCCCACAGCTCGCGTCGCAGCTCTTCGCGCGTCACAACTTCACCCGCGCGCTCGAGCAGCAGCAGAAGCATGCGGAAGGACTGATCGGGAAGTCGCACGCGCGTGCCGTGATGGCGCAGTTGTCCGGAGAGGCAATCAGCCTCGAAGTCGCCGAAGCGAGCGGTGCGGCGCGAAATGTCGGGAGTGGCCATGGCGGCCGCCGGCTACAAGTCTATACCCGTCACTCGATTACCCGGTTAGACAGATTCCATCCGCGTGTTGAGCCGCGTCCATGGAGACCGCCACGCTCCGACCCGACATTCGTATGCAGGAGGGAGTCATGAAAAAAAGTTTGTTATGTCTCGTTCTGATGGCTTCAGCGGCATCGGCGCAGCAATTCTCCGAGTGGTCCGTGCCCGTCAATGTGAGTCAGATCAACTCGTCTTCAGACGAGCAGCATCCGGCAATCTCAAAGGATGGACTGAGTCTATACTTCGCTTCGAATCGTCCGGGTGGTTGTGGAGGATCGGACCTATGGGTGTCGCAGCGCGCCAGCACCGATTCGCCATGGGAGGCGCCGGTCAACCTCGGCTGCAGCATCAACTCCAGCGCCAATGACCTCGCCCCGAATCTCACGGCTGACGGCTATCGGCTCTTCTTTCACAGCTTCCGCGACGGCGGCTGCGGAGGGGGAGACATCTACTATGCCGATCGCAAAAATCGACGGGACGATTTAGGTTGGGGACCGCCTCGCAATCTGAATCTTTTCGGCCGCGATGCCGACGCGCCGCTCGTTTGCGGCGGAGTCGGAAGCACGTTTCTCGTGAACACGCCGAACACCGATGCGGGTCCGAACCATTTTGCGGATGCTGCGACCGGCGCGACTCTGCTCTATTTCACGCGCAGCGACCAACCCACGATGCTGGGCGATTTCGATATCTACACCGCTGAGTTGGGCGCAGATGGGATATGGGGATCGGTCACCAGAGTCAACGAGCTCAGTACTACTCCATATCGCGATACGCGCACCGCCATCCGCCACGACGGCCTGGAGATGATTCTATCGAGTGAGCGTCCCGGCGGATTCGGCGGCGACGCGCGCGATTTGTGGTTTTCGACTCGGGCAAGGACATTGGATCGGTGGTCCATTCCGGCATTGCTGCCAAATGTCAACAGCGCGTCGAACGATGGAGGTCCCGCAATTTCGTGGGACGGCACTGAACTCTTTTTTACCTCGGCTCGTCCCGGTGGACAAGGTGGCTCTGACATTTACGTGAGCACCCGCATCAAGATATCGCCGGTCAAAGAGCTCCGGCTAAGATACGCGCCATGATGCGAATCGTGGCGCTTCTTTTCTTCTCCGCTCAAACACTTTTTGGCGCAGCCATTCCGGCGTCTGAATATCAGGCGCGCCGCGCGCGCCTCGCAAAAGAAATCGGGCCCAATGCGATGCTGATCGTGTTTTCGGGCAAGCTAAAAGCGCGCGACATGGACATCGAGTACCCCTTCCGGCAAGGCGACACGATGCTCTACCTCACCGGCATGGATCAACCCGACGCCACACTGGTGATGATTGCTGGCGAAACCGACTTGCGCGAGGTCCTCTTCGTTCGCGACATCAATCCGCGACAGGAAATGTGGACCGGTCACATCGCGACGCACGATGAGATCACCGCGCGCAGCGAAATCGCGAGAGTCGAATCGGCCGGACGATTCCGCGTTTTCATCAACGCAGCATTTGGTGGGGGTCCGTGGGGAGATTCGACGTACGCCCGGGCGATGCCGTCGTTCTACAACACGGTGCGATCCGGCAACGCCGAAGTCTGGCTGCTCCTCGGCACCGAGGAACAGACGGCGCAGCAAGCGTTCGTCGACGAGCTTCGAGTCACGCATCCCGACGTCCGGCTTCGCAACGCGACGCCGATTCTCATCGCCATGCGCGAGGTCAAGAGTCCCGCCGAGATCGCGCTCATGCAGCGCGCGATCGATATCAGCCTCGCCGGACAGAAGGCGGGGATGAAGCGAGCGAAAACTGCGACGAACGAGCGCGACGTGCAGTCGGTGATCGAATCGGCATTCGGCGAGATGGGCGCCTGCTGTCCTGCCTATCCGTCGATCGTTGCGGCAGGCGCGAATGCGACGACGTTGCACTACGATGTGAATGATGCTCCGATCGATCGCAACAGTCTCATGCTCACCGATGTTGGCGCCGAAGTGGAAGGGTATGCCGCCGATACGACGAGGACGTACCCGGTGAGCGGAAAGTTTTCGGCGGATCAGCACGCGATCTACGACGCGGTCTATGCCGCGCAGGAGGCGACGCTCGCCACGATGCGCCCTGGAACTTTGTGGGTCGACGTCGATCGCAAAACCGTCGACGCGATGGGCAAGGAGCTCGTGAAGCTCGGACTGGCGTCGAAAAACGATCCGAAACAGGTGCGGATGTACCTTCCATATTTGGTGGGTCACCATATCGGTCTCGCAGTGCACGACGTCTGGGATCGGGGCCGTCCGCTCGAGGCGGGAATGATCCTCACCGACGAGCCGGGGATCTATGTGCGGCGCGACGACATTCTGAAGAGCGAGACTTATCGCGCGCTCAGCAAAGACGAGCAGGCCTAGATCGCGAAGGCACTCGATCGCTACAACGGGATCGGCGTTCGAATCGAGGATGAGATCTTGATCACGAACGACGGCGCCCGTCTTCTCAGCGGCGCCGCACCTCGGACGTCCGCCGACATCGAGCGCTTCATGGCATCTCAGTAGGTCATCCTGAGCCGCGCAGTCGGCGAAGGATCTCATCGACGAGACCCTTCCGCTTCGCTACGCTCCGCGTCAGGGTGACGATTCCGTTTCGATCTCGATCGTGCCGTCGGGCATTCTTCGGGCGGTCGGGGCGTACTGCCCGACGAGCTCGCGCCGCCACCAGGCGCCTGTTTTTCGTCGCTCCTCGACCGACGTGAACCAATACTGCCACTGCATCGCGCGGACAGCGATGGGCGGTTTTCCGGCGAACGGATTCCCGGCAAACAATTGCAATACCGCCCGCTGATTCTGCAGCAGTCGCACTTCGGTGTTGAGGACCCATCGGTTGTCGAGCCACGTGCCTAGGGATGCGAACCAGAGGTTCCACTCGAAACGCGGCTGATACGGCGCGTAGATGCCGGGCGCTTTGCGAACGTCCTGCGGTTTGTATGGGAATGGATACGCGATCCACGTCTTGCCGTCGGCCGTTCCCTGAAACTCGATTTCGTATCGCGCGCGGGTCATGACCGCGAACAGGCCATAGCGGTTCGCGACGCGGAATGGTTCGAGAAACGTCGCCGGCATAAAGAACGCCGCGATTGTCGTGACGAAAATGACCGGCAGCACGACAGTCGCCGCGTAACTGGGCTTTTGTGGAGCGCCGCTGACCTCAGCGGCACGCAGACGAAAGACATCATCATCGAGCAACAAAAATCCCAGCGACAACACGAGGTAATTTAGAAACGCGTAGTTCGCCGTCAGGATGATTCCGATCTGCAGCGGTGTGGTGAGGATGAATGCGATCCGCTTCGACCATTTCGGAAAGAACGCCAGCCACGCGATGAACAGCTCGGCGATCAGCGTTAATGCTGCGGTGCCGGCGTGGAATCCGTGCGGCCAATGCTGCACGTACCATCCGATCCAGGTGGGCAGCGGCCCATTCTCGTAGTACTTGTCCATCGCAGTCAGATTGCGCCACTGGGGCTCGCCGCTGAGAAATTTCACGACGCCCGATTCGAAATAGATGCGGAACCATTCCCATCGCAGCATGAAGAGGCTCGCCTTCGAGGGCGGCTGAGCGGCCGCCAGTCCAGGCCGCAATCCGCGCGGCGCGAGGAAAATCGAAAGCAGCGCCGCCTCGAGCAGCATGCCGTCGGATTGATACGACGCAAAGTCCTGCGCGACGGCGATGAACGACAAGAAGCAAATACCCGCCACTGCGATGCTGACGCGCGGCCAGAGATTGAAGAGGATCGCCACCGATGCTGCCAGACCTGTCCAGACCAAAACATCGAGCGCGCGGTCGCTCGCATCGATCCACAGTAGCGACGGGATGTACCAATACTTTTTCCATCCAATCATGTGGCGCACGGCCTCGAGATATGCCTCGGCCGACAGCAGTCCGTTGGGTCCGATGAGCCCGTGGATCTGAAAGTAGAGCGAGTAGAACGCGCTGAAAAAGATTCCGCCGAGCGCGCGCAGCCAGATCCAGCGTCCGACGAGAAACGACGGTTTGCTGAAATCGGGGCCGAACCACTCCTCGAAGATGTTCATCGCAGTTGCACCACCTGCCTGCCAATGACGACGTAGCGAATGTCGTGCGCACGGCACCAGGCGAAATCGCGGTCGCGCAATGCCGCGCTGGCCCGCGCGAATAGCGCCTCATCGGGCATCGAACCGAAATTGTCGATCACGACCGGATGTCTGCCGATGACATCGATTGCATGCCCCATCCACCACGGCGCGAGCACCCGGCCGGGCGGGAATGGGCGAATCTCTTCGGCGACTTCGTAGAGCCGCCTCTCAGGCGGCCGGCTGAGAGCCGGCCCCACGTAAACGTCGTACGCGATCGGAGGCGCGAGCGTGGCCGCGATCGCGATGACCGCCGCTGCTTTCCGCATCTCAGTGGCTGCGATCGCGCCTGCGATGATCAGCAGCGGAATCGCAGGGACAAGGAATCGCCGGCTGCTGAGCGCAAGAACGAGATAAACGATGCCGAACGCCGCCAGCGTCGGATGACGCTTCGCGATCAGGAAAATCAGAATC
>QHVX01000419.1 GCA_003222375.1 Acidobacteriota bacterium | reverse complement strand
GCACGCTGACGGTTCAATCGAACGGATCGACGATCTCGACGAAGTCGGTGACGATCAGCCTCGTCACGCCGGTCGGACCGGGAACGAAAACGATTCCGCCCTCCAACGCGCTCATCATTCCGGTTGTCGCACACCTGCAGGGCGCGCGCGGTCCGTTTCAATCGGATGTGCGGCTCACAAATACCAGCAACGCCAGCGTGCAGTATCAGGTCACCTACACTCCGATCCGGACGGACGGAACCAAGACTTCGAAGACGACGGCCGTCACCGCCGATGCGGGACAGACGGTCGCGCTCAACGACGTCGTGAAGGATTTCTTCGGCATCGGCGCCACTGACGCTCCCGGCGATGCAGGAGCGGGTGCGCTCGAGATCCGCCCGCTCAACAGCGGTTCCACTCTGAATTACGCGGCCAGCCGGACGTTCACTTTCAACGACAAGGGGACGTTCGGTCAATTCATCGCCGCGATTCCGTTCAATCAGTTCGCGACGAAGGCATCGGCCATTCCGATTCCCGGAATTCCGATGCCGACCGGTAATCCTGTGTTGAGCATGCAGCAGATCGCCAACTCCTCGAAGTTCAACACGAACCTCGGAATCGTCGAAGGATCGGGAGCGGCGGCCAGCGGCATGATCCGGATACTGGACGACCGAGGGACGTTGGTGCGGGCGGTGCCGTATTCGCTGCAGCCGGGCGAGCTTCAGCAGAACAACATCGCGTCGTACGACGTTGGAAATCTCGACGATGGACGCATCGAAGTGACGGTCGAGTCACCGACTGGCGCCGTCTCGGCTTACGCGTCCGTGCTCGACAAGATCACCAACGATCCGCTGGCGGTAACGCCGGTGCAGGTCTCGCAGATCAGCGCCAGCCGTTACGTCCTGCCCGGCATGGCGGCGTTAGGCGGAGCAAACAACTTCCACTCCGACATCCGCATCTACAACGGCGGAAGCGGACAGGCTGTCGTCAACGCAACCTTCTATCCGCAAAACAATGGCACACCGAAAACATTCGGGCCGTTCAGCATCGAGCCGGGCGGCGTGCGCGCGTTCGATGATGCTGTCGTGTCGATGTTCAACGCCGATGGCCAGGGCGGATCGATCGTGTTGACGACCAACGGCAACACGTCGATGGTTTCAACCGGCCGCACGTACACGATTGATCCGCAGGGAGGGACATTCGGGCAGTTCATTCCGGGCGTGTCGCCGTCGGAGGGCATCGGAACCGGCGATCGCCCGGTGCAGATTCTGCAGCTCGAGCAGTCGGACAACTTCCGATCGAACCTGGGTCTCGCGGAGTTGAGCGGAAGCCCGGCACGCGTGCGGGTCACGGCGTACGTCCCCGATTCAAAACTCGGCGTTTCGACCGAGCTCGATCTGGGGGCCAATGAGTTCCGTCAGCTCGGCCGCGTACTCTCGAGCTTCAATCTCGGATCGAACATCTACAACGCGCGCATCAGCGTGGAAGTGACGAGCGGAACAGGCCGCGTGGCAGCCTACGGATCCGTCATCGATAACTTCAGCACTGATCCGACTTTCGTGCCGGCGAAGTGAGCCGATTCGTCATCCTGAGCCGCGGAGACGACGAAGGATCTCGTGCAAGAGATCCTTCGCTCCGCTCAGGATGACGCAAACCTACACCTGCCCGATGCATCCGGAGATCCTCCGCGATGCACCGGGCTTTTGTCCCATCTGCGGAATGGCGCTCGAGCCGCGCGTCGCGACGCTCGAAGATCAGCCGAATCCCGAGCTCATCGACATGCGCAGGCGCCTGGTGGTCTGCGCAATTCTCACGCTGCCGATTTTTTTTGATCCGGCGCCCCTCATTCAACTCGCGCTCGCGACTCCGATTGTTCTGTGGGGCGCGTGGCCTTTTTATTTTCGCGGAGTCCGGTCGCTCAACATGTTCACGCTGATCGCGATGGGCGTGTCGGCGGCGTACATCTTCAGCGTCGTCTCGGTTTTCATCCACGGACCGCTGTACTTCGAGCCGGCAGCAGTCATCGTGACGCTCGTCCTCCTCGGTCAGGTGATCGAGTTGCGCGCGCGCGAGCGGACGTCCAGCGCGATCAAATCGCTGCTGCAACTCACGCCGAGAACGGCGCGCGTCATCCTGATCGATGGCGAAGTTGACGTCGACATCGAGCAGCTTCGTCCTGGATTTCAGATCCGCGTGCGGCCAGGCGAGCGCATTGCTGTTGACGGCGTCGTGATCGAAGGCTCAGGGGTGGTGGATGAATCGATGATTACCGGCGAGCCGATTCCAGTCGAGAAGACGGTCGGCACGGTCAACAGCGTGGGCGCTTTCATCATCGAAGCGGAGCGCGTGGGCCCCGACACGCTGCTTGCGCAAATCGTTCGAATGGTCGGCGAGGCGCAACGGAGTCGCGCGCCGATTCAAAAACTCGCGGACGTCGTCGCCGCCTGGTTCGTGCCGATCGTGATCGTCGTGGCGCTGATCACGTTCGCCGCATGGTGGCGCTTTGGAGTCGCGCAGGCCCTCGTCAATGCCGTGGCAGTCTTGATCATCGCCTGCCCGTGCGCAGTCGGTCTCGCAACGCCGATGTCGGTCATGGTCGCGACCGGAAAAGGGGCGACCAGCGGCATTCTCATTCGGAACGCCGAGGCGCTGCA
>QHVX01000420.1 GCA_003222375.1 Acidobacteriota bacterium | reverse complement strand
CCGTGAGGTCGTGCAGGCGGTACAGACGTACGCGAAGGAGCATCACGTCACGACCGAAGAGGCGATGAGGCAGGCACGCCGATACCTTCGCGAGATCGTTCCGAAATTCAATCTTCTCGCGTACTACCGGTTCGGTGCACCGGTCGCGCGAGCGATCATGCGTTTTCTCTATCGGCCGGTGGTCGAGCGAACATTGTTGCGCGTCTTCAACGATCGTGCACCGAAGGATGCCGTCGTCGTCTACATCATCAATCACCGATCGAACGCCGATTACGTCCTGGTCGCGCACATGCTGTTCGAATTCATTTCGCTCTCCTACGCGGTGGGCGAGTGGGCCAGAGTCTGGCCGCTGAATCACGTTTTCAAATGGTTTGGCGCCTACTTCGTGCGGCGCCGTTATCGGGAGCCGCTCTACCACGCTGTGCTTTCGAGCTTCGTCGGCACGATCACGCGCAACGGCGTCACGCAGGGGATCTTCATCGAAGGCGGTCTGTCGCGCGACGGCGCCTTCTTGAAGCCGAAGCTCGGCATGCTCGACTACATCGTGCAGGCGAAGCGCAGTCCCGAGTTCACCGCGCCGCTGTTCATCATTCCGACGGCCATCAATTACGACCGCGTCCTCGAGGATAGGAATCTGACCGAGGAGCTGGTGGGGCGCGAGGATCGATCGACGCGCGCGGAAAAGCTGCGCACGACGTTCGATTTCCTCTTCAAGAATTTCTGGCGTGGCGTGTTTCGACGATTCAAGCGATACGGATACGCGATCGTGAGTTTCGGCGAGCCGATCGCGGTCGACGCCTTCATCGGCGATCATCCGTCGATTCTTTCACCCGATTTTGAGCAGCGAAAGCCGGAATTGCGCGCGCTGGCGGAGAGCGTCATGCATGCGATCTCTGCGGCGCTGCCCGTGACGCCGGTGACTCTGGCCGCGCGCATTTTTTCGGAATCGCGAGAGCCTTTGACCGATGCCGAGATCGTGGTCAGGATGGATGGTTATCGCGATCGATGGCGCGATCGCATCTGGTTGCTGCGCGAAGACAACGGCACCGAAATGTGGCGGTACGCCAGGCGCATTCTCGAGCTTCGACGTCTCATCGCCCCCGCGCAGCGGTGGCGCTCCGATCTCTTCGAAGGCGAGGGCGTTCCCGTTCTCGAAGAAGCGTGGCAGTGGAATCCAGACCAGGTTCTTCTTCGCGACTACTACGCCAATTCGCTCATGGCATTTGATGATGTGAAAAAGCGCGGTTGGCCGGAACGCCGCGATCACCAGAAGTTGCTCGAGCGCGTCGTCTGATCGATGTACACGATTGCGTCGAGCTTCGTCTTCAAATCCTCGGTCAGGTCGTAGGCGGCCACCGAGCTGCCGCCGCGGAGATGATGTCGGGAGGCCAGCCAGTCAGGCAGATCGCCGTGCAGCGGAATCAGAATCATCGGAATGGCCGCCGACCGGAAATTGGATTCATACGAATCTTGCGTGATCGGCATGTACTGCCTCGTCACGATCTGCGTGTTCGGATAGGCGAGGACGTTGAATTGTCCGCCGCCGGCACTGCTACCGATGACGAAGTAATCACCGTGGTAGTGCTCATCAAGCCATTTTCCCAGCGGCTTGACACTCTGAATGTCGACGGTCTTGCCCAGATGCTCCTGGTGACCCCAGAGGATGAGGCGACCATTCGAAGAATGCCGCTGCTGCAACTGAATCGCATTCGCCGCCATGTTCTGATCGCGCCAGGCGAAGTACTCGTCAAGCCGGCTGGGTGCCTGGTCGGCGGCCGCAGCGACTGTCGCGCCCTGCAGCGCGGCGTCGAACATGCGCTGTGAGCTTCGTGCGACGAATTCGGCTTCGTGCGCCAGCAGGTTCGCGCTCACGGCGCCCATGTTCTCGGCCGGCGAGGCCGGATCGACGTTGTTGAGATACGCGATCGCGATGTCGCCGGCTCCTTTTTCGTCAGTGACGTCGAATCCGACGATCTCGACGGGCGGGCGGTCGCCGCGCGTACGGTTGTATTCGCGTGCCCACTCGACGACCGCCACGATTTCTTCGCTCGCCCAGAACCAGTACCCGAGCTCGCGATGCATGAGCGGCGTGTACGGATCACCGGGGGCGCCGAGGATGTATCGAGGAACTGGATCATCTTCAGCTTCAGCTCGAAGAACTCATGCGTCCCGTGGGTGTCGTCGCCCAAAGCGACCACCGGCGCGTTGCCGACGACCGCGCGCAGCGGTTCCATCGTGTCGAGGCGGTAAGCATGGTTCGAAAGCCAGCCGGCAGGGGTGGCATCGGAGACCGGCGGCCGCGTTGCGCGATGCCGAGCCGGCGCGGCTGAGGGCGCCGCCAGGAAGAAGAACGCTACTAGACCGGCGAGGTACCTGCGCATCCCACAGCAGGATACAACTCAGTTTCACGTTTTTCAGACGCTCGCCTTCCGGTTCATTCACGACCCCGGATTCACACTGTGTCCCGTACCGGAGGTGAATGAAAATGCCACTCAGAAGTCTTCCTCGCTACTTCCTGCTCCCGCCGATGTTTGCGACTGCGGGGCCGGAGAGCGTTCGAGTCATTGATATCTCGCTGAAAGGCGCCCGTCTCGAGCTGAACTCGCCCCTGCGCGTTGGCAGCCGGCAGCGCCTAATGATCCAAACGACCGAAGGCCTTGTCGATGAACAGGTTACAGTCCTTTGGTCTCAGATCGACGATCTTTCGGTTGAGGGAATTGACCGTTACCTCGCTGGGGTCGAGTTTGATACTCAGCCTGAGTCCGTCGGGGAGCTGATTGGCCGTCTTCTCGTCTCGAATTCCGCGATTCCTATCGAGGATTTCCGCGGATCCGACCGTTACCGTATCTCAGTCCCGCTCACAGGTGTCCTCGGAATCCTGCAAATCGGCGTCGCTGACCTATCTATCCGCGGTGCAAGGGTTTCGCTCCCGAATTTCATCCGCGTCGGCACTGTGACGCCGCTGGCGTTCCAGGTCGAGCAGAGCTCAGGACCGGTCGAAGTCCTCGCCACGGTGGCCTGGTGCCTCGGAACCGCCAATCACGGGTTCGAAGCCGGGCTTCAGATCGATGGTGAAGAAGAGCGGATGCGCATGGCGATTCATCAGCTCTGCATGCGCGACGAGGCGCGAATCGATCTCCACTCGCTCCGCCGGAAGTTCGAGGTGCTGCGGCAATCGGCCCACGAGTTCATCACTCTGGCTGCTTCGTAAATGGATCACGTTTTTTCGACATGGCTTTGACGCTGTTTTGAGGTGAAGAGATGGCAACAGATTTCCGAACAGTTCCACGCTATTTCGTGACCGGCGCGCTGCCGGCGACGTTCGGCAATGTGACAGCAAATATCGTCGACCTTTCCGTACGCGGCGCGCGTTTGCACATGACGCAGCCGTTCGCGATCGGATCGACACTCTCCCTGAAGATCGAAGCCGCCGGTGAGCACATCGCGATGCAGGCGACAGTCTCGTGGTGCCGCATGGCAGCGCTGGCTCTCGACGACTTCGAAACGGATCGCTATCTCCTCGGCATCATGTTCGATTCCGAACAGCCGGCCGTCACGAAAGTGATTGACGACCTGGTGGCCGCGGAGCAGGCGATGCGCATCGAAGACGCACGCGACAGCGAGCGTTACGAGATCACGACCCAGTTGACTGGCAGCTACGGCATGCACTCGCCGATCCGGCTGCTCGATCTTTCGATTCGCGGCGCGAGGATCGGAACCGATCGCCTCGTCCCGCCCGGAACGACCGCGCCGCTTCGCTTTCGTGTCGACCGGAAACACATCGATGTGAATGCCGAGATGGTGTGGTGTCGCGCGTCGGAGAAGCGCGGCGGCTTCGAATGCGGGCTCCGCATCGAAGGCGAGGAGGCGCTGCTGCGCCAGGTCATCGCGCAGTTGTGCAACCAGAATCACGCGCGCGTCGACCTCCAGTCGATGCGCCGTAAGTTCGATCCGATGCACGGCGAGAAGCAGCCGGGACTTCTGGCTCTCGTGTAAGGCAGAAGGCAGAAGGCAGAAG
>QHVX01000057.1 GCA_003222375.1 Acidobacteriota bacterium | reverse complement strand
AATGCGATGTCCTCATCGGGCGGAGGGGCGGCCGCCATCCAGAAATCGACGGCCATGCCGGAGAAGAAGTCTGTAAACCAGTTGGGACGTTGGGATGTCAGGATGTCAGACACGGCTACGTTCTAACATTCCAACGTCCCAACGTCCTAACCGGGCGTGGCGGGCGGTCACGCGAGTCGCGACATCGCCCCCATGGTCTTCGGTCCGGTGAGGAAGTGAACCTGCTCGTCGAGTTCCGCATCGGGCGTCGACGCCACCAGCTCGCGAAAATCTTTGTTCGTTTTTTCGAGCGCGGACAACAGATCGTTCCAATCCTCGGGCGGCTTGGGCGGAGCACCTGCCGGAACGCCTTTCGCGAAATCGTCATGCCAGACTCGCGTTCCGAGTCCGCATTCGATGGCGAAGACCCACGCCAGCTCACGCGCGGTCTTGAGTTTCGCATGCGGCTTCAGATCGAGTTTCTCTTTCGGGTACGACTTGAGAAGTCGCATCGTGATCGCGTGCTCGCGATCGTAGGCGTCGAGGAACTGTTCCTTCGGGGTCATGAACCTATCATTTCAAATTCCGTAAGTTCTCGGGCCTATCGGGCAGGCATAGTTGGTGACGCTCGCGAACGCTGGGATGGTACAAACTTATCGTACCGTGTGCGTGCGAAGAGGATTGCCAGGATCGCTGCAAGGATCGCTACAGCCGCGTACGTTCGCAATCGACGATTCCAGTGGCGCGATTCCCCGGGCAGCCGCTTCTCCGCCCTCGCGGTCACGCGCTCGATGAAGCGATAACCTTTCCTGGGCACTGTCTCGATGTAGCGGCCACTCGCGCTCTTTTCGCCTAGAGCTGCTCGCAGGCGGCTGACAACCACGTCGAGACTGTGCTCGAACGCAACGTTCGTGTCAGGCCATAACCTGCGCTGGATCTCTTCACGAGTGATCACATCGCCTGGCCGTTCAAGCAGCAGACAAAGCAAATCGACGGCTTGTCCAGTAAGTCTGACGCGGTGCTTTCCGGCCCTGAGAGTCCTCCGCCGATCATCAAACTCAAAGTCTCCAAAAGTCTTCAGCATGCGGACATCACCACAAATTTGAGGGTTTGTGAGTTGGATAGGCGCGGTCGCGATGCTTCGATGTCTTTGGAGGATACAACAATGATCAGACTCCCCCGCGCAGCCGTGCTGGTGATCGTCATTTTCCTGGCAGTCGTATTTGTCCTGGTTGGCATCTCGAAGCTGCAAGGACCCTCGGCGATGCGATGGAGTGAGAGGTTCGCGCGCTGGGGGTATCCGGCGGGTGCGGAACGTGTCGTCGGCGTGCTCGAGATTCTCGGCGGCCTTGCGGTGTTGATCCCGAAGTGGCGTCGAGCCGCTGCGGCGATGCTGATCGGACTCATGGCGGGCGCGCTCGGCACCCATCTCATCAATGCTGAACTGACGCGCCTCATCGCGCCGCTGGTCATCGGCGGCTTGGCGTTTGTGGTTTATGCGTCGCGTCAGTCGACGCTCGAAAAGATGTAGTGGCACAGACAGAGTGTCTGTGCCACACAACTAGAAGTCGCTTACGCCATCGCGGGCGCGGCGGTGTACGTCGCGTCACCCCACGCCAGGATCGGATAGAAGATGAAGGGCAAGAAGACCAGGCCAAGAGCGAAACCGGTGCTCCTGCCGAATCGCTTGGCGACATCGATGGAAACGACGATGCTGATGATGAAGTTCACGAACGGAATGAGATACAGGATGATCCACCAACCCGGGCGGCCCGCTACCTTGAGCAGAACGTAGAGGTTGTAGATCGGAATGATGGCCGCCCAACCGGGCTCGCCTGCCTTCTCGAAAATTTTCCAGAAGGCCGCGATCATCAGGATGGCGATCGCCAGCCACACGATCATCATGCCGATGCCCATGCCGGTAGCAGCCGCGTTACCACCGGCGTTATCCGATTGCTGCATTAAAAACGCAAGCAGGTTGCTCATCGATGAATTTCCTCCTATCACGTGAGCGCAAATTTTGGACTGATTGACTCCGATGATATCAGAACGTCACGGAGCGCTGTCGTCCGATTTTCTGGTGGTGAGCGGTCCCTCGCCCGCCGATTCCTCCAGAGCTTTGCGCTGCAAGGAGTTGACAGCACGCCGCCACCGCTCGGGCAACAGCGGATCGGGAATGACTTCCCAGCGCTGCAGCGCGCGGATGACCGATCGGATGAAGAGAATCGCGATGCCGATGATGACGGCAATCAGGAAGACCGGATGGTCATTGAACATGAACATGACCAACAAAATATACTCCGCCTCCATGAAGAAGCTCGTCCTATCGCTCTCGCTCATCGCTTCCGTCGCGGCGGGTCAGCCGATCGTCCTCAAAGCAGCCCGAATGTTCGACGGCACCTCGGACTCTGTCGTGCGCAACGCGGTGGTGGTGGTCGACGGTAAGCGCATCGCCGCCATTTCGCCGAGCTCCATCCCTCCCAATGCCCAGGTCATCGACCTCGGCGATGCCACGCTCCTTCCAGGCTTCATCGACGCGCACGTGCATCTGACCGAAGAGGCGAGCGACAACTGGTACCTCGATCACTTTCAGGATTTGATGCGGCAGCCGGCAGAACAGGCGCTCCTCGCGAGCACTTTTGCGCGCAAAACGATCGATGCCGGATTCACCACCGTGCGCAATGTCGGCGCGAGCGATTACGTCGACATCGGACTTCGCAACGCGATCAACAATGGATGGGTCGTGGGACCGCGAATGCTCGTCTCGGGCTACGCGATCGGCGCAACCGGCGGTCACGGCGACGCCGATCCGATTCCGCCCTCGCGCGGATTCCAGCAGCTCACTGCGATGCAGGGAGTCTGCAACGGCGTCGGCGATTGCCGCGCCGCGGTGCGCTATCAAATCAAATATGGGGCCGACGTCATCAAGTTCATGCCGTCGGGCGGCGTGTTGTCGCTATCCGATCCGGTCGACGCGCCCGAGCTGTCGCAGGACGAAATGAACGCGATCGTCGAAGAGGCACATCACTGGGGCCGCAAAGTCGCGGCGCATTGTCATGGCGACAGCGCCGCGCGTATGGCGGTGCAGGCGGGCGTCGATTCGATCGAACACGGCTCGTTCATGAAACCGGAGACGCTCGCGATGATGCGCGACAAAGGCGTGTATCTCGTTCCCACACTTCTCGCCGGCGATTGGATCGGTCGCAAGATCGACAAATTCCCGCCGTCGATCGCGGCGAAGGGCCGCGCAGCGCTGGCCGCACGCAGCGACATGTTTCGCAACGCGCTCCGAACCGGCGTGAAGATCGCGTTCGGCACCGATTCGGCCGTCTCGCCGCACGGCATGAACGCGCAGGAGTTCGCGATCATGACCGGCCTCGGCATGTCACCCGCGGCGGCGCTCCGCTCGGCAACCTCCGGCGGCGCCGCGCTCCTCGGCGTCGACGATCGCCTCGGCACGATCGCCACCGGAAAGCTCGCCGACATCATCGCCGTTCCGGGCAATCCGCTCGACGATATTCGTCAGACGGAGCACGTCCTCTTCGTGATGAAGGAAGGCGCGATCGTGAAGCGGTAGCCCCTCACCCGCCGCTTCGCGGCACCCTCTCCCCGCGGCGCGGGGCGAGGGCCCACACGAGAAGACCTTCGCCCCGCTTGCGGGGAGAAGGTGGCCCCGCGGAGCGGGGCCGGATGAGGGGCGTTAGAACCGCAGGAGCGCGGTGATTCGATACGACCGCGGCGCCTGATACGCATTGCGCGACGTCCCCAATCCGTACGACGCGCGCGCGGCGGTGCAGGCGGCACTCGGGTTGCTGGTGTCGTTGCACCAGCCGAGCGTGCTCGCCTGAATCTGACGCTGCGTGTTCGTCACGTTGAAGACTTCGCCTTTCAATCCGACTTCGACGCCCGCGATCGGATACGTCGCTTCCGATCCGAAATCGAGCTGGTAGATCGTCGGAAGGCGATCCGATCCGGCCGATGCGTAGTAGTAGCTGATCGTGTTGCCGGTCGCAATGCCGGGTGAGCTGATCGCAGTCAACGTCGTCTGCCGCTGATACGTATCGCCCGACTGCACTGTCAATACCGGTGAGAGCACGACCTGCACGACCTTGATGGGAAGGTGATACGCGCTGTATGCGCGCATCACGTGCGTCCGATCGTAGGGTGCCAGACCGTTGCGGTTCGCCAATGCTGCGGTCTCGCAGTCGATGGTGCCGATCGTGGGGTCAACTGCCGACCGGCATTTCGATCCAACGAAGTTGCCGAGGTCGGAGTTGATCGCTCCGAACTGGTTGCCGCGCGTCCGCGAATAGGTGTACGAAACCTGCGTTCCCCAATCGGAGTAGCGCTTGTTGAAGACCGCTTCCAACGCGTTGTAGGAGCGTTTCGCTTCGGGGAGATTGACGAACACTCTGGAGATGACCGCGCCGCCCGGCGAAAGATTGATGATGTCGTCGATGATGTTCTTCCACGAACGGTGAATGCCGCGAAGGCTCACGCCGACGTTGCGCCCGATCTGCCTCTCCAGCCCCAGGGTGAATTCGTCGAGGTAGGTCGGGTGGATGCCGTTGGTGCCGACGTTTCCGTTTCCGCCGGCAAGCGTCTGATGTCCGCCGTCGATCCAGCGGTTGGTGTTCGCGTCCCAGTTGAAGACTTCGAAGCTCGACTTTGGCGGCAGCAGAGCGAATTGATCGTCGAACTGCTGCAGGATGTTCTGGTAGAAGCGCCCATAGGACGCGACCGCAAGCAACTTGCCATCCCGTCGCAAATCGTAGGTGCCTGAGATCCTGGGCGAAATCGTTGTCGCGTCGACGACTTGCGCGGCGACGTCGCTCTCTCCGGTCTGCTTTTCTCCGCGGACGCCGAGGTTGAGCGACAGCCGTCCGATCTGGAATTTGTCGAGCACATACACCGCAGTGTTCTTGCCGTGCGAGCTCGATGGAACCGGTGCGTCGTAATCGCGCCGCTGCGAGGGCACGAACGTCTGATTCGCGAGATCGTACGATTTGTCGACGAAAAGCTGATTACCGCCGAAGCGCTGATTAACGGTCGAGCGCACTTTCTGATAATCGACGCCGATCTTGAAATCGTGAGTTTGACCGCGAATGACGCGGAAATAAGTGGTCGCGAAGTCGGCCTGCGACCGCGTCCGCTCGAGGAACCCGACGATCGACGGGCCGTTGTAGAAAAGTCCGGTGCTCAGATCCTGATGCACCGGCGTGTCGCCGACGAACGGACGGAAATCGATGTGGATCTTCGATGACGCGACACCCGCTTCCATCGCCAGCATGTTCATCGCGACGCCGGAGTACTGCAGGGCCCGCGACTTGCTGCCCTGGTTCTGAATATTCATGGCGCCGAGGTCACCTGCGAAGCGCGGGATGGCGTTGATGCCGCCGTTGTGGCGGTCGACGACGATGTCATCCGTCGGCGATTCGTTGGCCTTCAGCACGATGAGCTTCGACGGCGCTGCCTGCCACGTCGCCTTGAGATCGTAGAAATGATCGCGTGGAACGGACACGAAATTCTGCGGGGTCTTCGGATCGAGAGTCTGACGCTGCGGCGAAGTCGCCTTGTCCCACTCGTAAGCGCCGAAGAACCACGCGTGATCGCGCCAGATCGGACCACCCAGCGTGGCGGCGTGCACGCGCACGAGGCTGTCGAACTTTGTGCGCGCAAATGACGCGCCGGACGTCGGACTGACGCCCTTGTTCTGCGCGTTCCACTGATCGTTGTTCATCACCTCTTTGTAGGAGCCCTTGAACTCGTTCGAGCCGCTCTTGGTGATGACGTTGATGATTCCGCCGACTGCGCGGCCGAACTCAGCGGATGCGCCCGATGTCGTCACCTGCACTTCCTGGATGCCCTCGAAAGTGAAGTTCTGTCCAAATCCGCCCGTCGTCGGATCGGTCGTGTCGATGCCGTCGAAGAGATAGAGATTGTCTGTGAACAGCGCGCCGTGAAAGTTCGCATTGGCGTTGGCGTTGCCGGGCAAAACCACGCCCGGGACGCTCAGCGCGAGCGCCTGATACGTCCGTCCGATCGGGAGCCGCTGCGCGAGCTGCGTCGAAACCGTCGTCGTGTCGGAAGCGTTCGTCTTGTCGACCACCGGCACATCGCCGAGGACCGTGATCGTCTCGGCGGTGGTGGTGACTTTGAGCGTCGCGTTGATCGTTGTCGTCTTCCCAACTTCCACGCCAGCGTTTTGCGCAATGAACGTGTCGAAGCCCGAAAGCGAGATCGAGACTTTGTAAGTGCCGGGATGCAGAAGCGGAACGATGTATTTGCCGTCGGCGTCGGTGATCGTGCGCCGGGTGGTCCCTTTTTCGATGTTGAGCGCTTCGACAGTTGCGCCCGGAATGGCCGATTGCGACTGATCGATGACCCGGCCGCTGATGGTTCCGAGCTGCGTGCCGTCGGCAAGGAGCGACGTGCACACCAACAGCATCAAAACTGCGAAAAGGGAACGACGCATACACCCCTCCGGCTCTTCTCGAATTGCGTCAATGTGGATTCGAGAATTATAGCAGGAGAAGCCTGCCCGTCATCGTTTGACGTCGTCTGCATGAATGATGCATACTAATACAGATGCGCACAACCTTGAATCTCGACGAAACGCTGTTGGACAAAGCGCGCCGACTCAGTGGCCTGCGCGAGAAGACCGCGGTTCTTCACGCCGGTCTCGAGGCCTTGATCGCACAACAAAGCGCCCATCGCCTGGCTTCATTGGGCGGATCGCAGCGGACATTGCGCCCGATCCGTCGGCGCCGCCCGCGGCGCGCGCGCGTCCGCGGACGGTAATGCTGGTCGACACGTCCGTGTGGGTCGATCATTTCCGCCGCGGCGATTCGCGTCTCGGCCAACTGCTCGAGCGCGGCGAGGTTGAGTGTCATCCGTTCATCATTGGCGAGCTTGCTTGCGGCAATCTCCGTGCACGTGATGAGATTCTCGCGTTGCTTCACGATCTGCCGTCGCTCGCCGCGGTCGAGCATGAGGAAGCTTTGATGTTCATCGACTCTCATAATCTCGCCGGCAGCGGCCTCGGTTGGATCGACGTCCACCTCCTGGCGTCGGCGCGACTGAACGGCACTGTTCTGTGGACACGCGACCGCCGCCTCGCCGCCGCGACGCAACGGCTGGGCGTCGCGCCGTGATGCGGAAGCGCGTCTACATCGCCTACACCGGCGGAACCATCGGGATGAAGCACACCCGCGCCGGGTATCGGCCTGAAGCGGGGTATCTGCAGAAGCAGATGGCAGCGATGCCGGAACTCAGGAATCCGTCGATGCCAGCCTTCACCATCAACGAATATTCGCCGCTGCTCGACTCATCGAATATGACGCCGCGGGAGTGGCTGAAGATCGCCCGCGACATCGCGAAAAACTATCGGCGCTACGACGGCTTCGTCGTCCTGCACGGCACCGACACCATGGCGTACACCGCCTCCGCCCTCCCGTTCATGCTGACGGGACTCGGGAAGCCGGTCATCATCACCGGATCGCAAATCCCGCTGTGCGAAGTGCGCAACGACGCGCGCGAGAATCTGATCACGTCGCTGATGATCGCCGCCGGCTACGACATCCCGGAGGTCTGCCTCTACTTCGGCGGCAAGTTGCTGCGCGGCTGCCGCGCCGTGAAAGTGAGCGCCGATGGTTTCCAGGCCTTCGCTTCCCCCAACCTCCCGCCCCTCGGCACCGTCGGCATCGACATCGAGATCAACTGGCCGCTGGTGCGCAAGAAAGCGGGCAGGCTGCGGCTCGATGAATTCGCGGCGCCGGTGGTCGTCAGCGCGCTGCGACTCTTCCCGGGCATTTCGCCGAACCTCGTGCGCAACGTGCTCCGTCCGCCGCTGCAGGGACTCGTACTCGAAACGTACGGCGTCGGAAACGGACCCGATCGCGATCGGGAGTTCATCGCGGCGCTCAGCGAGGCGACCGATCGCGGAGTGGTGATCGTCGACTGCACCCAGTGCCTCGAGGGCACCGTCGACCTCGGCGAATACGAAACCGGATCGGCGCTCGCGCGGGCGGGCGTGATCAGCGGCTACGACATGACAGCCGAGGCGGCGCTGACGAAGTTGTATTCCCTGTTCGGGCGCGGATATTCGAGCGATCGCGTGAAACGCGAAATGACGAAGGATTTGCGCGGAGAGTTAACCGTTGGTAACCGCTGAAGAAACTGAAGAAACAACACGGCTGGAGGCCTTCAGCGATGGCATCTTCGCAATCGCGATGACGCTGCTGGTCCTCGAGATCCGCCTGCCGGAAGACATTGCGCCTGGTACGCTGGCTAACTCGCTGCTGCATCTGTGGAGATCGTATCTCGCGTTTCTAACCAGCTTCGCGACGATCGGGGTGATGTGGGTCAATCACCACCGCGTTTTCAATCTCATCCGGCGGACCGATCAGGCGATTCTGGCGTTCAATCTGCTGCTGATGTTAGGCGTATCGTTTCTGCCGTTTCCGACGCTGGTGGTCGCGCGACACATCGGAACGCCGGACGGCCGCACAGCCGCGATGTTCTTCAACGGCACGTTCACGGCCATTGCCATCGCGTGGGGATTTTTGTGGCGCTACGTCGCCAGGCGCCGTCACCTGCTGTACGAGGAAGCGGATCACGCTTCGATACACGGCATCTCGCGACAATATCTACTCGGTCCGGTGTACTACCTCGTCGCGCTGCTGGTCGCGATCGTCAGCCCGCTCACCAGCGTGATCATCGATCTGCTGCTGGCGATTTTCTTCGCGCTGCCGGCGCGGATGTTTCACCGTCAGTCGACAGTCAGTGGTTCCCGTCGATAGACCAGGAGCAAAACGACGAGA
>QHVX01000004.1 GCA_003222375.1 Acidobacteriota bacterium | reverse complement strand
CCGCCGGTTTCTCGAGATCTTCGGAATTCCTGAGGAAACTGCCCAGGGCGCTGACGAGAAACGGCTCCTTGCCTATGCGGCGCAGAGAATCACGCATTGGGAAAGCTTCATCGAGCTGGTCAACTATCTCTACAAACATCCGCAGGAAGTGCGCACGGGCGATCCGATCGCGCTCAAAGACGGCCGGATTCTCATGCGGGCATCGATGCCGATCCTGACCGATGGCAGGTCGACCGGCCGTGCGTGGTACTTCCGCGATGTCACGGAGCAGGACCGCGGCGAAGCAATGCAAAACGCGTTGTTTCGCATTGCGCAGATGACGCGTGAGACGACGAACCTGGCCGAGTTCTATCGCGAGATTCACGAGGTCGTCGGCACACTGATGGAGGCGACGAACTTTTACATCGCCGAATACGATGCCGACAACGACATCGTCACGTTCCCCTACTTCGTCGATGAGTTCGATCCGCCGCCGGACGGTGAACCACCTGGGCGCGGAGTGACGGCCTTCGTCCTGCGCACCGGTAAGCCGCTGCTCGCCACGCCGCAGGTTTTCGAGCGGCTGCGTGCCGAAGGCGAGATCGAGCTGGTGGGACACCGATCGGTCGACTGGCTGGGCGCGCCGTTGAAAACCGGCGATCGCACGTGGGGCGTGATCGGGGTCCAGACCTACGAGCCATCGAAGCGTCTGAGCGCGCGCGACAAAGAAATCCTCGTGTTCGTCGCGCAGCAGGTTGCGACAGCGATCGAGCAGAAGCGTCACGAGAGCGCCCTGCGCGAAAACGAGCGGCGTTATCGGCAGATGTTCGAGAACAATCGCGCAGTGCAGCTCATCCTCGATCCGGAGTCAGGCGGGATCGTGGACGCCAACGTGGCGGCCTCCGAATATTACGGATGGAGTGTCGAGCGATTGCGCACGATGAACATCGGAGACATCAATCGCCTGCCGCCAGAGCAAATCCGCGAAGAGATGGCTGGCGCCGCCCGGCAAAACCACAGCTATTTTCAGTTCCGCCACCGTCTGGCCAACGGCGTGGTTCGCGATGTTGAAGAGCACTCGGGACCGGTGGAAATCGGCGGTAGAAAATTTCTCTACTCGATCATTCACGACATCACGGAGCGCCGGCAGGCCGAGCTGGCGCTGCAATCGTCGGAAGAAAAGTATCGAAACATCTTCGACTACGCGTCAGTCGGCATCTATCAGTCGAGCCCTGACGGCCGGCTGGTGACTGCAAACACCAGCCTGGCGCGGATGCTCGGATACGACAGCGTCGAAGAGCTGATGCAGGTCGACCTTGCGAAAGATGTTTATTTCAATGCCGAAGACCGCGACACGCCGATCACGACTCTCGAAGAAGGCACAAACGCCGACCTGCAACTGCTGTGGAAGAAAAAGAACGGCGCGCCGATCTGGGTGCAGGTGAACGCTCACGCCATCCACGATGCAAAGGGCGAGTTGATGTTCGAAGGCTTCGTCTACGACATCACGGAACGGAAGCTCGCCGAGCAGCAGCTGGCGGCCTCGAACGCTCAGCGCAAGGCGGTACTCGACGCCGCGTCGCGAATCTCGATCATTGCGACCGACGCGCAGGGAATGATTACGGTTTTCAATTCCGGCGCAGAGCGCATGCTTGGTTACTCTGCGGCCGAGATGATCGGACACCGGTCGATCGTCGATCTGCACAAACCGGAGGAGCTCACTGAACACGCTGTCCGGCTGCTGAACGAATTCGGCGAGCGGTTCGGCGGCTTCGACATCCTCGCGCATCGCGCCGATCGCGAAGGCCTGGAAGAGCGCGAGTGGACCTATGTGAAAAAAGACGGCGGTGAGATCACGGTGTTGCTGTCGGTGACCGCCCTGCGCCGCGACGACGGCTGGCTCACCGGCTTCCTCCACGTCGCGAACGACGTCACGGAGCGCAAGCAGGCGGAAGAGACGCTGCGAAAACAATCGGCGGCCATGACCGCGTCGATGGATGGTATCGGCATCGTCAATGAGCGACTCGAATTCACGGTCGTCAACGACGCACTCGCAAAGCTATACGGCTACGCCGATCCGCAATCGATGATCGGACTGCCTTTTCACGCGCTCTACGAGCCGGCAACTTACGAACGATTTACGAACACGATTCTTCCGATCGTGCATCAGCGAGGGCGGTGGCGCGGTGAAGCGCCCGGCCTTCGCCACGACGGCCTGACCTTCCCGCAGGAAATCTCGATCAGCGCAATCCAGGGCGGCGGCCTCGTCTGCGTCGTCCGCGACATCACCGAGCGGACGTACGCCGAGGAACAGATCAAACACCTGGCCTATCACGATGCGCTCAGCGGGTTGCCGAATCGGCTGCTCTTCAAAGACCGATTGACGGTCGCCATCTCGCACGCGCAGCGCGATCGCGCGAAGCTGGCGGTGCTGTTCCTCGACCTCGATCGATTCAAGGTCATCAACGACTCGCTCGGGCACAACATCGGCGACCAGTTGCTGCAGGCGGTCGCGGCCCGCGTTCAATCGTGCGTCCGCGAAAGCGACACCGTCGCGCGCCTCGGCGGTGACGAATTCACGATTCTGCTTGGGCACCTGCCTCACGGTGAAGATGCCGCGCTCGTCGCGCAGAAGATCATCGATGCCGTCCGCTATCCCTTCCACATCGAAGGCCGCGAGTTCTTCATGACCACGAGCATCGGAATCAGCCTCTATCCCGACGACGGCATCGACGCCGAGACCCTGATCAAGAACGCCGACACCGCGATGTATCAGGCGAAGGAGCAGGGGCGCGACAACTATCAACTCTTCAACGCCTTCATCAACGCCAAGGCGCTGCAACGCATCGCGCTCGAGCACGGCCTCCGCAAGGCGCTCGCGAATCAGGAGCTGGCGGTCTACTACCAGCCCATATTCGATTTCCGAACCGGGAGAATCAGCGGCATGGAAGCTCTACTCCGCTGGAACCACCCGACCCTCGGCATGATCCCGCCGGCGGTCTTCATTCCGCTTGCCGAAGCGATCGGCGTGATGATTCCGATCGGAACGTGGGCGCTGCGCACGGCATGCGCCCAGGCGAAGGCGTGGCAGGATGCCGGCTTCCGCATGCTGTCGTTGGCCGTCAATCTTTCCGTCTGCCAGCTGCAGCAGCCCGACCTGCTCCAGCGCGTTCGGGAAGTCATCGAAGAGACCGGCTTGCCTGCGCGCATGCTCGAATTGGAAATCACCGAGAGCAGCGCAATGCAGAATCCCGAGAACAGCGTGCGGACGTTGTACGAACTGAAAAAACTCGGCGTGCGGATTTCGCTCGACGACTTCGGCACCGGCCATTCGTCGCTGAGCTATCTGAAGCGATTCCCGATTGATACTTTGAAAATCGATCAATCGTTCGTGCATGACATTACGCACGATCCTGACACCGCCGCGATCGTCACCGCGATCATCGCGATGGCGCACAGTCTGCGGCTGAAAGTGATCGCAGAGGGCGTCGAGTTCACCGAGCAGTCGACGTTCCTCAAGCGCTACAGTTGCGATCAGATGCAGGGCTACCTGATCAAGGCGCCGGTGCCCGTCGATCGCTTCACCGATCTTCTCGCGAAAGCGCAGACGCTCGGCATCGAAGCGAAGGAGCCGCAGAAAACTTAGTGTTGTACATCGCGTTCCTTCGAGGCATCAATGTCGGCGGCAACACGAAGATCGCGATGTCCGATCTCGTCGAGCTCCTCAAACGCCCCGGCTTCGACGATGCACGATCGCTGCTCAACAGCGGCAATCTGATTTTTCGGACGACGCGGAAATCGCCGGTGCAACTCGAGCGCCTTCTCGATTCGGAAGTTCAGAAGCGTCTCGGCGTCGAGACGAAATTTTTTATTCGATCGGCAGACGACCTGAAAAGCGTCATCGCGCAGAACCCGTTCCCACGCGAAGCGAAAGAGGATCCCGGCCACCTCCTCGTCATGTTTCTGGAGGGCGAGCCGAAGAACGTCAAGCAATTGGAGGGCGCCATCAAAGGCCGCGAAACTTTCCGCGCCATCGGTAGGCAGCTCTACATCGTCTATCCCGACGGCGTTGGAACATCGAAATTCAGTCACGGCGTGATCGAGAAAACCCTCGGCATGCGCGGAACAGGCCGCAACTGGAACACGGTGCTGAAGCTCGGTCAGTTTGATTAGTGCCGGACGGCGCGCGCTTTTCCGACTCGAACAACGACGGTGAGCCGTGTGATCGATGAGGCGCCCGCTGCGTCGGTGCCGGTAAGCGTCACCGTGTACGTTCCCGGCAACTGATACACGTGCTGTACGACCTGACCCTTGGTGATGGCGTTATCGCCGAACTGCCATTCGAATTGGTATCCGGGAGTTCCGCCGCTGCCGATGCCGGTGAAAGTCACTGGCACGAACGGAGGCACGATCGGCGTATTCGTCGATGCCGTGACGAAGAACGGGCACGACTTCACGAGGTATGACTCGCTGCCTTCCTGACGCGAGATCACGCGTTGGATCGATGCGATGTAGCCGCCGTTCATGAAGACGATCGGATATGGATCGACCAGGCGACTGTGAGATGGATTCGGCGACAGCAGCGTGTCACTCGGCATCGCGGTGAGCGAAGTAAATCGCCGGAGGCGAATCGTTCCCGGAAAGACGAGGAGTCCGAGTTGCGCGTCGTTGTACGTCAGCGTCCACTCGGAAAGTGTCGGGTTCCATTGCAATTGCAGCGGAAGGATGTCGACGCCCGATCCGGTGAGAAAGGCGGAATCGCTTTTGATCGTGTTTCCGGCGAGGTCGAACTGCGCGACACGCAGTTCGGTTCCACCCGTGACCGGGCTCGAGAAAATCACGAGGATCGAATTGCCGTCGGTCGCGATGCGCGCGGCGGTAACCTCACGGGAAGAAAAGACCGTGGACTTCAAGAGCAGTCCGCTTTGAGAGACGATCGAGATTGCGAAGACGCGGCCTTCGGTCCCGCTTCGTACCCATGAAATGGCAAATGAGCCATCCGGCAACGCCGCGACCCGCGGCAACGTGGGCGGACTTACAAAAAACGTGATGTTCGTATCGGCAATGACGACGCCGTTTCTCGAAACCACTGTCAGCCACAGTCCGCGCTCAGCACCCTGAGTGACAGTCCGCGCGATGGCGTAAGCGTTGCGGACTGGAGACCAAGCGACGTCGAACTCGTCATCGGGACTCCACGCATGGTTCACGATGGGGATTGCCGCGCCGATCGGATTTCCGCTCGTCGCGATGCTCTGCAGCATCAACGCAAAGGTCGGAGTCTGATAGAAGAGTCCGAATTCGCTGCCGTTCCAGATCAGGTTCGTAGCGCCGTTCGCCGATGTGTCTGCGATCTGCCGGTCATCGGTCAGCGGGTTGAGGCTGCCGTCAAAGGTTGCGAAAAAAATGGCCGGAATGCCCGTCGTGATGTCGCTCTTGGCGAGGCCGAGGATTGAGCCGGTCGAGGCGATCGGACCGGCGACGCGGCTGGGAAAAGAGGCGGGCTGCGTGATCGCCCGCTCGGTAGTCACGCACTGTCCGCGCACGACAGACGCGGTCAGCATTACAAGCACTGCCGAAACGGCGCGCGAGAAATTCGCCTCTCTCATCAACCCCTATCCCCTGTTCGTGCTGCAGCTTCCGTCGAATACGGGAGTGGCAGTATAGCAAGGTGTGGTACCTTCGCCGCTGCCGAACGAATGGAACCTGCAGCGCAGCAAAGTAGCCGGCGCTATCTCCTGACCCTCTCACTCGGCGCCCTCGGCGTGGTGTACGGCGACATCGGCACCAGTCCCCTCTACGCCTTGCGCGAGTGCTTCCGCAGCGATCGCGGCGTTCTGCCGACGCCACAGAACGTAATCGGCGTGCTCTCGCTCATCGTCTGGTCGTTGATCGTCATCATCTCGATCAAATACCTGGCGCTGGTCATGCGCGCCGACAACCGCGGTGAGGGCGGCATCCTCGCGCTGATGTCGCTCGCCGGCACGCGCAGTGAGGAAGGAAGACGCCGCGTGATCCTGATTGCGCTCGGGCTCTTCGGCGCAGCGTTGTTGTACGGCGACGGAATGATCACGCCCGCGATCTCGGTGCTCAGCGCGATCGAAGGATTGGAAGTTACGACGCCGGTATTTTCACCGTTTGTCGTGCCGATTACGGTCATCGTGCTGGTGATCCTTTTCATGGTGCAGCGATTCGGCACCGCCTGGGTGGGCGCGTTGTTCGGACCGGTAATGCTGCTGTGGTTCGCGGTGATTGCCGTCCTCGGCGTCATTCATCTCGTGCAGGAGCTCCACGTTCTCGCGGCCTTCAATCCACTTCACGCCCTGCGATTTTTCACCGACAACCACAAACGCGGCTTCCTCGTCCTCGGTGCCGTCTTCCTGGCGGTGACCGGAGGCGAAGCGCTGTACGCCGACATGGGACATTTCGGCGCGCGGCCGATTCGACTCGCGTGGTTCATCGTGGTCTTTCCGAGCCTCGTCCTCAACTACCTCGGACAAGGCGCGTTGCTTCTGCACAGCCCGAAGAGCACGGCACATCCGTTTTTCCTTTTGGCGCCGCATTGGGCGCAGTATCCGCTCGTCGCGCTGGCGACGCTCGCGACGGTCATCGCATCGCAAGCCGTGATCTCCGGCGCGTACTCGTTGACGCGTCAAGCCGTGCAGCTCGGATACGCGCCGCGGATCGTGGTCAAGCACACCTCGGCCCGCGAAATCGGACAGATCTACATTCCGTCGATCAACTGGATGCTCATGTTTTCCGCGATCGGGCTCGTCCTCGCTTTCAAAGCCTCAACGAATCTCGCCGCGGCGTACGGCGTCGCAGTCACCGCGACGATGGCGATCACGACGGCGCTGCTTGCGGTGGTGGAGCGCGAGATTTGGCACTGGAGTTGGGCGGCAGTCATCGGAGTGACGGCGCCGCTGCTCGCGATCGATCTCTCGTTTTTTGCCGCGAACATCGTGAAGATCGTCGAAGGCGGCTGGTTTCCATTAGTGGTGGGCATCACCGTCTACACATTGATGACGACGTGGCACACCGGTCGCACGATTCTCACGCAGCGATTGGCTGAACAATCACTCTCCGTCGACGACTTTCTTCGCGATTTGAAGAACAACGTCATTCCGCGAGTGCCGGGCACGGCGATCTTCATGTCGCGATCGCGCAGCGGGATTCCGATCACGCTTCTTCACAACTTGAAGCACAACAAAGTGGTGCATCGGAATGTGGTGTTGCTGAACATCGATGTTGCGGAAACCGCGCGCGTTGCCGAGGAGCAGAGGTACGAGTGGGAGGAATTGGGGAGCGGCGTCTTTCGGCTCATCGTGCGCGTGGGCTTCATCGAAGATCCCAACCTGCCGGAGCTGCTATCGCGGATTGAGGGTCCGATCAAATTCCCGCCGATGATGACCAGCTATTTCCTGGGCCGCGAAACTTTGATCGCGACGAATGCGCCCGGCATGGCGGTGTGGCGCGACGAGCTCTTCGTGTGGATGAGTCGCAACGCCAGCAGCGCCTCGCATTACTTCGCCCTCCCGCCCAACCAGGTGATCGAGCTCGGCGCGCAGATCGAGATGTAAATCGTGGAGCGACAAGAAGGCGAAGAGACCAGGATCCGGCGTCTGCGCCGGATCGTGATCGGGAGAGCGCGCAACGTCAGCGATCCGGAGATTTTCCGTCACACGTCGCTGATCGCCTTTCTGGCCTGGGTCGGACTCGGCGCCGATGGACTTTCATCCTCGGCGTACGGTCCGGAAGAAGCGTACAAGGCGCTCGGCCCGCACAGCCATCTGGCAATCATTCTGACCGCGATGACGGCGCTCACGATCGCCGTCATCTCCACTGCCTATGCAAATTTGATCGAGCACTTCCCGGGCGGCGGCGGAGGCTACCTCGTCGCGACGAAGCTTCTCGGAAATCGCGTGGGCGTCGTTTCCGGGTGCGCCCTGCTGGTCGACTACATGCTGACCATCACGGTTTCGATCGCAAACGGATGCGATCAGATCTGGTCATTTCTGCCGACGAGCACCGTGCACTACAAATTGTGGGCGGAAATCATCGTCATCGCGTTTCTGGTGATCCTGAATCTGCGCGGCGTGAAGGAGTCCGTCAATTTCCTGGCGCCTATTTTTGTGGCGTTCCTCCTGATGCATGTGTTCCTGATCGTCTACGCGGTCGGGACAAAATTCGGCGCGATGCCGCAGATCTTCAGCGACGCCACACGCGACTTCCACGCCTCGGCGCGTCAGCTCGGATGGCTGCCGTTGATGCTGCTGATCTTGCGAGCCTATTCGATGGGTGGCGGCACATACACCGGAATCGAAGCGGTCTCGAACGGCGTCGCGATTCTGCGCGAGCCGCGCGTGCAGACCGCCAAGAAGACGATGGCGTTGATGGCGATCTCGCTCGCGTTCACGGCCGGCGGAATCATGTTCGGCTACCTCTTGACGAATTCGCATCCCGTCGCAGGCCGCCCGATGAACGCGGAGCTGCTGCAAAACCTGTGTGGAAACTGGCGGCTCGGCGTCGTGATCGTAATCTTCACGCTGATCACGGAAGCGGCGCTGCTGTTCGTCGCGGCACAGGCAGGATTTCTCGATGGCCCGAGGATTCTGTCGAACATGGCCATCGACTCGTGGATGCCGCACCGATTCTCACAACTCTCCGATCGGCTCGTCACTCAGGATGGAATCCTGGTGATGGGTCTCGCCGGACTCGCGGCCCTGCTCTACACGCACGGAGACGTGACAACACTGATCGTCATGTACTCGATCAACGTCTTCATCACCTTTTCGCTCTCTCTCCTCGGCATGTCGAAGCACTTCATTCAGGACCGCAGCCGGGAGCGGCAATGGAAGAGCAGGCTCGCGATTCACGGGATCGGCTTCGTGATGTGTATCTCGATCCT
>QHVX01000417.1 GCA_003222375.1 Acidobacteriota bacterium | reverse complement strand
ATTCTGCGGAAGCTCTGCAAGAAAAAGGAGGACTCATGCGAACGTGCATCGCAACGGCTTTTGCTCTCTTCGTCGGCGCCGCAGCATTCGGACAGAATCTGCATTCCTTCGTGTCGGTGTACGGCAGCGATGCGAACAACTGCACGGCACTGTTCCAATGCCGAAGTTTCTTTCGTGCCATGAATGTGACCAATCCCGGCGGTGAGGTCATCGCCACCACATCCGGCGGCTACGTCTCGTTCATTGTTCAGAAGGCAATCACCATCAGCGCGGCGCCGGGAGCGTATGTCTCCATCTTCGACTTCATCGGCATCGTCGCGGGCCCGACGGATCGCGTCGTTCTTCGCGGATTACATGTCGAAGCCACGAATCGTCAGGGCATCTATGCCGCCGCGTACGGAAGTCTTTTCATCGAGGACTGCGACGTCACAGGCGGAACGAGCGCAAT
Organism: Acidobacteriota bacterium; assembly: GCA_003222375.1. Classification (GTDB taxonomy): domain Bacteria; phylum Acidobacteriota; class Thermoanaerobaculia; order Gp7-AA8; family Gp7-AA8; genus Gp7-AA10. The sequence goes on along the minus strand of QHVX01000417.1, from coordinate 3,177 downwards.
TCGGATCGACGGCTCGACGACGCCGGCAGTGTTGACCAATGTCGTCGCTCGAGACTTCACGGAGAGCGGATTCTTGATCAGCGGCCGCGCAGAGCTGTTGCATTGCCGTGCCGAGAGAGGGAACTTCAGCATCGGTCTGTTCGTCGTGCAAGGTGTCACGGATAGTGTCGTCACCGCGACCGACTTCGCTGGAGTTGCGAATCAAATCGGTGCAGCTGCGCTGGCTTCCAGGCCCGGGAGCACCGTTCAGCTGAATCTCGATCACGCGAACTTGTCCGACAACAGCGAGGACGGACTCGAAGCGATTGCCAGCAACGGTGGCGTCACGACCGTCCGAATCTCGAACTCCACCGCTACCAACAATGCATTTTGGGGCCTCAACCAGGCCGGCACGGCGGTGCTGGCGTCGATGAAAAACAACTTCGTGGCCGGAAACGGGAAAGCGGAGACGATCGGAATGATTACGACAATCCCGGCTCAGTAAGCGCTCAATGAGCGAGTTTAGCGCTGACCGCTTCGATCGCGCCTCGGAGCCGCTCTTCCCAGTTACCCGAGATAGAGATATACGTCGCCCCGAACTCTTCGAGAGCGCGATGAAAATCTTGTTGCAGCTCTTCACGCGTGTCGCGGCAGTCGCGGACCGGATCCCAAACCCACGGAACGTCGATGTCGAGGAGAAGATAAAGCTCGGCGAGCCGGGCCCCGGCAGCCGATTCGATCCATTCCGGCACGGCGCCGAAGTGATGCCGGCTGTAGACGACGGTGCTCACCAGGTCTGTATCGAGAATGACTAACCCCTCACGAGGACGCGATCCTCGGCCTCGATCTGGCCGTGTGCGATCGGACCGACGTCGCTGTAACTCAGCACGAATTGCTGCTCTTGCGCATACTCGCGCGAATGCTCCGGAACGAGCGGCACACGGAAGTGACGCGACAGTTCCTTCGCCAGCTCGCTCTTGCCCGTCGACTCCGCTCCCGTCACGCAGACGCGAAACGGACGAGCGATTTTCTCCATTCGATCCATCCAATCACTGCCAGGACCAGAAACGAAGCGTACAACGCGGCGCTGGGATAAAGCTTTCGGTCGAGGAGCATCCAGGTCGTGACGCCGTCGACGCCGATCCACACGATCCAGTTCTCGATCCACTTCTTCGTCGTCATCGCTTCGGCGGCGATCGAAAAAGCAGTGGTGGCGGCGTCGGGGTACGGCATCGATGCGTTCGTGTAGCGCTGCATTGCCCAACCGACCGCTGCAGATGCCGCCAGACCGAGGAAGATGGTGAGCGCCCAGCCGTAAAGAGGCGTCCGCGACACCTGCAGCTCATCGTGATGCTTTCCGCCGTGCAGCCATTCGTACCATCCGTAAACGATCAGAATGAGGTAAAGCGCCTGCAGCCACGCATTGGCGTAGAACCGCGCCTGCCAGAAAATCCAGAAGTAGAGGACAACGCTGACGATGCCGGTCGGCCAGCACCAGATGTTCTCGCGCGCGGTCAGCCAGACGCTGTAGGCGGTGATCACCGCGGCGAATACTTCGAGATAACTCACAGATTGACGTGGAGAGTCACGATGGCATTGCGCGTCGCCAGCGGATAGAAATACGAGACTCCGTCAATCGCGTAGCCGCTCGGAAAAACGCGCCTGCGATTGAGGAGATTGTTGACCTGCACGGTGACCATTCGATAGCGCGCGGTTGCGTCGACGACGAAAAACGCCGGCGCGACGAGCGCGTCATCGTTCGTGTTGTCGAGATGCGATTTGCCGACGTATCGGCCGACCGCGCCCACGCTCAGCCTCGGCGATGGCGTGTACTCGATGGCAGGATTGAGGATGACCGAGGGCGTCAGCAGCGGCTCGACGTTCGTAAACGTCAGCCAATGGCGAATCCGATTGCGGCTGACATTCGCGTTTCCACGCACTTGCAGCACCGGTGAAAGCTGCCACGCGCCGTTGAACTCGATCCCTCGCCGATAACTGCGGTCAACGTTGCGCCGCAGCGGGAGGCCGAGATCGGAGAGCTCGCCGGTGGCGGCAATCTCATTACGAAAATTCATCACATAAATATCATATGAAATGAAACCACGCGCGCTGTGCCGGTCAAACCCCGCTTCGAAATCGATCAGGCGCTCGGGATGGACGGCGTGAAGATCGTGCGGGAACGTCGCGTTGTCCTCGCCCTGAAACAGATCGGTGCGCGTCGGCTCGCGTCGCGCGATGCCGGCCGATGCGTAGAAGCCTCCGTAGCGCGCGCCGACTTTCGGATTGAAAAAGGTCCAGCGGATCGGATCCATCGCGACGTCGCCGTGATAGTGAAAGTCGGTGGTGCGGATCTGATTGTCGGAGTAGAAGTGCCAGCGGTTCGTGTCCCAGGTGAACTTCGCGAACGCGTTGACCTCCCCTTTGGTGCCGTAATTTCGGTAACCGGGACCCGTATGCTCGCGCTTGAATTGATTGAGATGCACTCCATAGTTCGCGTGCGACGTGCTGTAGGTCCACATCGTACCGAGGAGCAGACCGTCGAGGCCGTATTGGGAGTTGTCCAATCGATACCAGCCGTAGCCGCGCTGAAAAAACGCCGACGCGGTCATGTTCGACCGCATGTACTGCAGCTGGGCGAAGTTGTAGCCGAAGCTGTCGCGGTCATCGGGCGACATCGGATTCGCGCGAAGGTCCGTGCGCAACGTATCGGAGTCGGCGGCGAAGTAGGAATTCTGTTGATACTCGTGTGCCGCAAAGCTGGTGAGCTTGATCTGCGAGCTCTCGCTCTGTTTGGCGGCGCTGACAAACACGTTGTGCTGCGTGACGCCGGAATGCTCGCGATATCCGTTCGTTTTCTGCCAGGAGAGTCGACCGTAAACGGCGAAGCGGCCGGGCAGCGATCCGGTTTGATATCCGACCGATCCGAGTGCTGTCCCGAATGAACCACCGCCGAGCCAGACATCAGTCGACGGTGTCGTCGCGAGTGGAACGGTCTCGAGGTTGACGGATCCGCCGAACGCGCCCGCGCCGACCGTCGAAGTCCCGGCGCCACGCTGCACCTGAATGCTGTCGAGCGAATGCGCGAGATCGGGAAGGTCGACAAAGTACGTCGCCATGTCTTCCGAGTCGGCGAGCGGAACGCCGTCGAGCGTAAAGTTGATTCGCGTCGAGCTGATGCCGCGCATGGTCATATACGAA
>QHVX01000003.1:607-17560 GCA_003222375.1 Acidobacteriota bacterium | reverse complement strand
TGTCGCTCAAACGATCGCCGGCGGTCTTCGCTCCGGCAGCGATGACGTCTCTGGCGATCGCCGAACCGAGCGGCGTGGAAAACGGAGTCGTGGGAAGCGCGCCCCGTGGCGTCGCCGGCGGCATGCCGGTGGCCGAGGATGGGAGGGTGCACTTTGGGCGGGATAAGCCGATCCCGCTATTTGTCATGCGGCGTGTCTATCCTGACTATCCCGAACAAGAGCGGATGGCGGAACTCGAAGCGACGGTTGTCGTGCGATACATCATCGGCACGGACGGGTGGATCAAAGAGCTCAACATTTTGCAGCACGCGAAGCAACAGGCGTTCGACGATGCCACGATCAAGGCGCTGCGCGAATGGCGGTTCAAGCCTCTGGTGCTCGAGGGGCGCGCGATCGAGGTCGTCCACGAGCTCACGGTGTTCTATCAGCTCGTCTATCGCTGATGCCCATCTACGACGAGCGTTTCCCCTACACGAGCGAGTTGGAATTGCCGGTGATCGGGCTGGAAGCGGAGTTCAAGATCTTCATCGACGACGTCGAGGAAGTGCCCGAAAAAGTCTGGCGGACGCCGGCGGGTTTCATCGAGCAGCCGCTGCTGAAGCGAACGAACAAATCGATGCAACTGCCCACCGGCGGGGCGTTGTACTTCGACGGCGGCGTCATTGAAGTCGTCACGCCGGTGATCGAGATCGCGCCGCAGTGCACGGCGCGCGTCGTGCGAAGTCTTTGGGAGCAGATCGGCTTCGTGCGCGACCAGCTCGATGCGTGGGAAAAGCGAAGCGGCAAACGCGTCCGGCTGCAAGCGTTCAGTTGCCACGACAACATTTCATTCGAGCTGTCGCGCCAAGAGCGCGGCAGTCAGCGCACGATTCAGAAGCTCGCGCTGCTTCTCGCACATCTTCTGCCCGTGCCGCTGATCGTCTCGAGTGCCAACCGCAGATCGACGGGCATCGGAGTGCGCCCGCGTCGCGAGCGGATCGAGATCACGCTCGACTTCACGCCCGATCCCGGTCTGATGTCAGCGGCGGCTGCGCTGTGCGTCGGGATCGTGCGTGATGTCATCTCCTGGCCCAGTTACAGGCTGGAGGAGTTGCGCAACATTGCTCTCATCGCGGATGCATCGCCAGGAAAACATGTGGTCCGCAAGGGTTGGCTCATGAAGGATTTTCATTTTCCGCAAAATCCTTTTACAACAGACCTCGATGCCGTCGTGTGGAAGACGACCGACGGCACAACGATGTCGTTGCGGCAGATCGCACACGCGATCGCGATGCGGTTTCGCGATTCGATCCGCCGCTATGCCGATCCATTCAGTTATCGGCTGCTGTTCTCGGTCCTCCGCGGCGAAACGCCGGCGCTGCTCGACCTCCCCGACCGGCCGGCGGCCTACGACGATGTCGGCCGCAGCATCCGGTGGGGCGTCACGCTGCCGGAGATGGACAACTTCGCCTCGCTGATGACGGGTGACGCTACGCTGACACAATCTGTCCCTCGCAGGCGACGGATGGACGTCGAGGAGAAACTGGCACCGCCATGGGCCAGCGATCCTCTCCGGCGTTCGGCGTATGAGCGCGTCTTCCTCAAGTTAGGCGGGCGTCAGCGTCTCAAGATCGGCGACGAGATCCTCACGCCCGTAAAAGTGAAGGGTTGGTATCACTCGATTTTCCGTACGCCGACCGGCGAGGAGCGGATGTTGTCGATCGACCAACTGCTCAAGTACATGGGCAGCTGGTTGGCATGACTCACGCAATAGGCACGAAACAGCCGCTAGCGACACGAGGCGCGCCGATAATCCCTGGTGGGTCGGCGCGCTTCTTTTTTCTTTTTCGGCGACACCTTCGGTTTACCGCTTTTTCTCAAGGCGGTAGAAAATCTCCACGATATGTAGAAAAAGCGGTAAACCGAAGGTGTCGCCCATTACACTGCGCGAATGACCGATCGCCTTGCGGGCCTGTATCCCCTCCATCTGCAAACGCTCACGCAGCGGCATGATCGCGCGCTCGCCGAGAGCGGCTACGACCACGCGGTCATCTTCGCCGGCGCGATCCGGATGGCGTTTCTCGACGACATGCCGTATCCGTTCAAGCCCAACCCGCATTTCAAAGCGTGGGTGCCGGTGCTCGACAATCCGAACTGCTACGTCGTCTACACACCGGGCCAGAGGCCGCGGCTCATTTACTTTCAACCGGTCGACTATTGGTACAAGCCGGCCGCGAATCCGTCGGGCTACTGGGTCGATCACTTCGACATCAAGATCATCGCGACGCCTGAAGACGCAAAGCAGCACTTTCCGCGCAATGGCCGCGTCGCGTTCATCGGAGAAGACCAGCCGACGCCGGAGCCGCTTCTCAATCGCCTCCATTTCGATCGGGCCTGGAAGACCGAATACGAAATCGAATGCATGCGCCGCGCGAATCGCATCGGCGCGCGCGCACATCGCGCAGCCGAGCGCGCGTTTCGCTCCGGCGCATCGGAATACGAGATCCACCTCGACTATCTGCAGGCCGCGAATTCGACCGAAGAGGAGCTGCCGTACGCCAACATCATCGGCTTGAACGAAAACGCCGCGGTGCTGCACTACATCCAGCACGATCGTCGCCGGCTCGAGGAGCAGCGCAGGTTTTCGTTTCTCATCGACGCCGGCGCGAACGTCAACGGTTACGCCTCCGACATCACGCGCACACATTCACAACGGGACGATGAATTCGCGCAGATGATCCAGGCGTTCGACGCCGGTCAGCAGGAGTTGTGCGCGGCTGTCAAGCCGAAGATCAGCTATCCCGACCTCCACATGAATGCGCATCGGATGGTCGCAAAGATGCTCGAGCAATTTCGCTTCACTCGCGATATCGACGCCGGCGGCATCGTGGAGAAGGGCATCAGCAGCACGTTCTTTCCGCACGGTGTCGGCCATTACATCGGCCTGCAGGTCCACGATGTCGCGGGCTTCATGGCCGATCGCACCGGCAAGAGCATTCCGAAGCCGGAAGGCCATCCGCATTTGCGCCTGACCCGCACCGTCGAGCCAACGCATGTATTCACCGTCGAGCCCGGGATGTATTTCATCGAGCCGCTGCTCGCCGATTTGAAGAAGAGTGCCAATGCGAAGTACATCAACTGGCCGAAGGTCGACGACTTCCGCAAATTCGGCGGCATTCGAATCGAAGACGATGTCGTCGTGACCGCCAGCGGTCACGAGAACCTCACGCGCGCCGCTTTTGCCGAAACGTAGTCCGCCATGCCGCATGCGATGTGATGCGATCGAGTGCTCGCCCGAGCAGCGCGCGGTTTTTCCGATCATTCAGCCACGTCGATCTCCCCGAAGGATGCGGAAGGACGACGACATCGAACTTCACGCCCGCCCGCTCCGCCCGATGCAAGGGGCCGACGATGCTCCGCAGCTCAGATTTTCCAATCAGCTCCTGCGCGGCGAGAGTCCCGACCGCAATCACGAGCTTTGGTCGAAGCAGTTGAAGTTCGCGGTCGAGATGCTTTCCGCAATTCGCAATCTCGATTGGACCCGGCACCCGGTCGCCTCCGCCTTTCGGGTTGCGTCCGGGAAAGCAGCGGATGACAGCGCACATGTGAATGCCACTTCGAAAGTCGGACTCGTCAACTCCGAACTGCTCGAACCAGCCGAAGAGACGTCTGCCCGCCGTGTAGGCAAACGGCCGGCGATCTTCCACTTCGTGCGGGCCCGGTGCCTGGCCGACGAGCATCACCTTCGCGCCAGGAACGGCGCCGGTCACCGGCTGGCCGAAGACATTGGGGCAGGCGCGGCAGCCGTACAGCGCCGCGAGATGTTCGGAAAATGCGTCGGTCATGTCGATCGTCGCCAGCGATAAAGCGCGGCGCTGATCAGCAGAACCGAAATGCACAGCAGAACATTGATCTCCGTCGTCCGCGCCAAAAGGATGGGCGGATGTAAATCGGGCCGCGCCGATGCGTCACCCGTCGCCACCCAGCCCGCCCAATCGCGCGCGTTACGATACGGACGCGGACCCGCGGCCGCGAGCTGCGCCGTTCGAAGTGCCGCCGAAATCGATTGTCCTCGACTGATTGCGCTGTACATGTCCTGCACGATGGCCGCTGCAGCGGTGTCCTGCACTCTCCACAGCGTGCCGACGACCGCCCTTGCGCCGGCATACGTAAACGCCCTCGCCAGGCTGTGCATGCCCTCGGCGCTCGAAACGGTGCCGAATGCTGTCTGACATGCGCTCAAGACAACCAACTGTCCTGATAAATCCAGTTGATAGATTTCGCGCATTTGCAGCCAGCCGTCGTCGTTCGACGAGCCGCGCGTGAAAACAATTCCCGATCGCGATGGGAATTGCGGATCGAGCAATGCGTGTGTCGCGAGATGGATCACTTTGTAATCCCGCAGTCGCACATGCTTGAAGGCCTCCTCGGTTGCTGAGGATCCGAGGAGCTCGTCGGCACGTCCGCCAACGAGTCGCGCCACTCCGTCCACCTCCCGCCCGCTCCATGGCAGTGGCGCAAGCGCAGCCGAGCGATAGATCGGCAGTGTCGCAGCGATTGCGTCGCCGGCCAGCGGCGCGACGCCGAGGAGGTCATACCGAGGAGAGGTCGTCCGACGCTGACGCATCTCCGCCAGCATCGTGAGCGAGGGCGCGTACGCGATCTCATATCTCGAAAGAAGCGGTTGCGAGGGATTTTGCAAATCAGGAAGCGCATCGAACGGCAGGGCGGCGAGCTCGCCGGCCGCGCCGACGATCAACCGCCGCGCGGCCGGTATGTGCGCGAGGACATCACCGAGAAGATCGCGCGAAAGTGCAATCCCGGGGCGGATGGCTTCCTCTGAATTCGCGCTGTTCAGCAAGTCGTTGAAAAACTCGATCCGCGACTCGAGCGAGCCGATGGCGTGCTGCGAAACACGAAGGCCACCGGCGGTGACGAGAAACGCGATGACGCGGTTGGGCCGCTCGGCGTACTCGATCCAGGCTTCGTCCTTCCGGAGCGCGTGACGCAGTGAAAGGAGATCCGCCGTGAAGGCCGGCCTCGCTTTGGTGGATGTCTGCAGCAGATCGAGTTTTCGTTCGGCATCGTCGAGCTGGCCAAGCAGTAGCGCACGGCGTTCGGCGTTGAGGGTTGGCGAAGTCAGATCCACCTGCACTGATGAAACGAGATCGTGCAGCGCATGCGCTGCCGGGCGTTCGAAGTTTTGCGACACAACGGCATCGAGAAGATTGCGGCTGCGCTCGCGCTCGAGGACGAGGAACGCGCGCTCGTTGAGGTTCGCGTCGAGCAGCGTGTCGACCCACCCTTCGTAAATCCGATGTGTCGCCGAAACGAATGCGGCGCGCTGCTCGATCGAGGGAATCCGCGCGCGTGTGGCGTCGATCGCATCGGCCGCTTCGCCGTAAAGCCGCAGAGCGAGATCGATATCGCGACGCGCGCGCGCGATCTCCGCCAATCCGAGCAGCGCACTGGCGCGGAAGCTGTCGAGGTTGTTCTTGCTCGCGGCGTCGAGGGCGGACGCGTACTCCGTCTGCGCTCCCGCGATATCGCCGGTCTCGAATTTCTGGCGGCCGGACTCGAGCTTCTGCATCGACGTTCCGAGGGGCTGGTCCATCTTCGACAGAAGAGCGTTCGCGCGATCGAGTGACGCGCGGGCGGCGGCGCGATCGCCCATCAGAAACTGCACGCGACTCAACATGGCCAGCGTTCGCGGCATTTGGCCGAACAGCTCCGCCTTTTCGAAGATCCACAACGCTTCGTGGTAGTGATCGAGCGCGGCCTCGAAATCGCCGCGGGCCTCGGCCGTCGCGCCGAGCGCGGCCAGTGTGATCGCTTCGGGATCGAGCGACTCGACGCGATGCGCCTGCGCGAGCGCGCGCTGGTAGTAGCGCACGGCCGTGCTCAGATCTCCCTGGGCGCGGTACATCTCGCCAGTTTCGTGAAGGACGTGCCACACGCCGGTGATGATGCCGAGTCGTTCGGAAGCAGCTCGGGCGCGTTCAAAATAGATCGATGCCTGAGCGTAGTCGCCCTGTTCCGACAGCGCCTTGCCGAGGTTGTAGGGGACCGAGAAGAACGCTTGCGACGGAAATTTCTTGCCCGTGCGTACCCCGGCATCGAGCTCTCCCAGTGCCAGCCGCGCGTAGCGGGCGCCGTCGGAGCTGCGTCCGCGATTGTCGGCCATCGCGGCCAGCCCGTTGAGCCCGCGCACGCGAGTGGCCGCGTCGTTGTAGCGCGTGCCGAGGTCCACGACGGCCCGGTAGAACGCTTGCGCCTCGACATACTCGCCGCGATCGATGTGCAGCGCGCCGATGCCAGCGACGGCATCGATCTCACCGTCGTGATCGCCGCACGCTCGCGATTTCACGAGAGCGCGCCGGAACATCGCGGATGCGCGTTCATGCTGATGCGTGGTCCAGTACGCGTGTCCGAGTTGATCGAGAGCCTGTGCTTCGCGATGCTCGTCTCGCAATGCTGCCGACAATTCGCGAGCCTGAAGCAACAGAGGAATGGCGAGATCCGCGCGCCGCTGTTGCTGCGACTGCAATGCTGACGCTTTATGCAGAAGCGAATCGATCCGCTCCGCCGGCGACGCGATCGCCATCAGCACGACCAGCAGTGGAGTCATCGCGTTTGAATCTTGAGGAGCTCGGAGCTCGCGATCACGACATGATCGTCGTCGAGAGCCTGCACCTTCCAGTATCGCGATTCGCCTCGCGGAGCCTGCCCGATCGTCGCGGACACCGTCGTTTTGCTCGTCTCCGTCCAGGTCACCGGCTCGCCGATCGAATCGAAGATCTGCACGCGATACGAGCGCGCGTCGCGAACGGCTTTCCATGAGGCTGTGAAGACGCCGTCAACCAGACGTCCGGATGCGACCATCTCGCGGCCGCTACCACCGCGCAATGGCGGCGGCGTCAGTGCAGTCTCGCGAGGACGCGCCTGCCACAAGCTGATCGCCACTGCCGCCACGATTGCCGCCGCGGCGACTGGCAAAAACACGCGACGCTCGGCGCGGCGTCCCATGACCGCCCGCAACTCCATCGCACGCTCGACCTCTTCGGCACACCGGTCGCACTCGAAGAGGTGTTGCTCAAACTGCTCGGCCGCCGGTTCGGCCAACCGTCCCGCGACATACAGGCGGAGGACTTCGTCGTCATCCGAATAGCGGCAATTCTGGTCCACGTTGATGATTGAGTTCCCGATCATCGCGAAACGTTTCCGATGAGTTCCGATAAACGTTTAAGGGCACGATGTTTCCGGACTCGGAGGGTACCAGGATCGACGCCCAGCCTCCGCGCGATATCGGAACTCCTGAGACCGTCGACGTAGAGCATGCGCAAGAGATCGCGATCGTCTTCCGGCATCTGCTCGAGCGCGGCGCGGACTTCCTCGCGACGCGCTTCGTCGACGAGCGCGACGAGCGGATCGGATTCGTCGCCGCTCGAGGACTGCATTCCGCCGCGAAATCGCAAAAGTGCGCCTTCTTCCCGGCGCGCCGATCGGCCGTAATGGAGACAGATGTTGCGTGCCGTCTGAAAGATGAATGCCGGAAGCGCTTCCACGTTCTCGACGCGTTGTTCGCGGAGCGCCTCCAGCGCACGCCGCAGCGTTTCCTGCGCCACATCTTCGGCCGATGCCCGATCGCGCAAGCGCCGCGCGGCGAAGATGCACAGACGCTTCCAGAAGCGGTCGGTAAGCTCGACCGCAATGTCGTCGGCCACGCGCGTGATCGCGTCAGAAGCCATGATTTTTGAGTGCGCGACATTGTAACGCTCATAGGGCGGCGGGAACTCAATGGGGTGAAACCGAGGAGGAATTATGAGAAAACTCATGTCTTTAGCCGCGCTCTTCATCGCCGGGTCGGCGATGGCGGCCACCGAGGATTACTACGTTGCGATCAAGGATCCAGTCGTCCAGAACACAAAAACGGGCGGAACCGCGAGAGTCGCCATCATGGTGGGCAACAACGGCACGTACGGGGATGAGCACTACGGCGTCTGGGCGGCGGCAGCGAAGAATGGAGTCACGATTCCGCTCAATCAATGTGCTTTTCCGCCACTGGGGTATCTCAACGGCGGCGAGGTGAAGCAAATCCTCGAAATCGATTTCGAGTGGTCGAATTTCGACAAGATGGGCAATCCGAAGAGGAATTTGTTGGAGACTGCGAATTACCGCATTGAAGCCCACGTTCACGCCGACAGCGGTCAATTCCTTCACGACGCGAACTACTCGAACAACGATGTCGCCCGAACATTTAAGCTCCGTCCCGATTCTGCGGTATCTTGCAAAAAAACAATGTCGAATTGATCCCGGAGGTTTTCCGATGCGCAAGGCGATCGCAGCTCTCTTCTTGATCGCGTCACCGGTTCTCGCTGCTGCTCCTGCAGGTCTGAAGAAGCGCGTCGCGGTCATGGACATGTCGATGGCCGCAACAGCGATGGCCCAGCCCACCGGTGGCGGCGGCACGACGTTCACGACGACGATCGTGATTCCGCCGCCGGCCGATTTCGCGATGGCGCTGACGGAAATCCTGACGACGGAGCTCGCCAAGACGAATCGTTTCATCGTTCTCGAACGGAAGGCGATGAGCGATATCGCCGCCGAGCACGAGCTCGCCGCCAGCGGCAAGGCGAATGCGGAGACGGCCGCAAAAACGGGCTCGATCATCGGCGCGCAATACCTGATCCGCTGCGCCATCAGCGAGTATGCGTACAGTCAGACCGGTACGAGCGGCTCGCTCAAGATGATCAAAGGCATCAATCTCGGTGCCACTGTCCTGCGCGCGCAGGTTGGAATCGATACGCGGGTGTACGACGCGCTCACGACCGAAGTCGTCGCATCGGCGACCTCGCACGGAACTGCGACGTCGAGCGGCGGCGACGTCAAACTCTCGAACGCGAAGATGGACGCCAGCGCGGCCGGCTTCGTGACCACGCCGCTCGGCAAGGCATCACGCGAAGCGCTCGATGGCGCGGTGCGCTTCATCGTCGCGAAACTCGGCGAAGCGAAGTGGGAAGCGCGCGTCCAGATTTACGTGAACGCCGGCGAGGAAGCGGGCGTCGAGAATGGCCAGACGTTCGGCGTTTATCGCGCGGCGGAAGCGCTCATCGATCCGGCCTCGGGCGTGAACCTCGGAACGCCCGACAAGCAGGTCGCAATCGTGCGGATCAAGAGCGTGACGCCGAAATATTCAATCGCAGAATTGGTGAGCGGAGAAGCGCCAAAGCGCAACGACATCCTTCGACCGCAAGAGAGAGGAGCGAATCCGTAGCTGGCGTCATCCTGAGCCGCGCAGACGGCGAAGGATCTCCTCCGCAATTTGAGATCCTTCGGCCGCTTCGCGGGGCCAGGATGACGTAACATGATCGCTGTTGATGCGGCGAGTCCTCCTCCTCTTTCTCTTTCCGATCACTGCCAACGCCTGGACCCTCACCGCGGATTACCAGATCGCGGACCGGGCCGCGCATCTCGCGCCGCACGATCTCAATCTGGTCATCAAGCATTATCGAAAGCAGTATCGCGCCGGCATCGACTACGGCATTCGCGAGGAGGATCGAGAAAGAAACGCGCGGCTGCATCGGCATGATCCATTCGAATCAACCGATGGCCCAGGTGGTGGCGCGTCTCGGCCTTCTGTCGCATCTGGTCGGCGACGCCAACAATCCGTTTCACGTGAATACCGAGGAGGCGCTCGAATCGTCGCACAGCGATTTCGAGTTTTACTTCGAGCGCCGCATGGAGCGCTTTCCGACGGTGTTCTACGGACTCGATCCGCGATTCGCTCTGCCGCAGTATCTCGACCGCACGATCAAAAGAACGACGAGTTTTGCCCCGCTGATGAGCGAAGAATATTTTCGCGACGACAAGCGACACACTTCCGCGGAGTTCGACGATCGTTCAACAGCGTTCGGCGTCGCCTCGATCTGCTACTCGCACGCCGTCACCGACCTCGTGAATCTCTACTACTACATCTGGAGGGAAGCCGGCGGCGATGTCCGTTCGGCCGCTTCGATGCACGGCGCGCGCGTTGTTCAGCATGCGAATTGAGCGCGCGATCCTCTCCGTCTCGGACAAGAGCGGAATCATCGAACTGGCAAAGGCGCTCAAAGCACAAGGCGCCGAGATTCTCTCGACCGGTGGGACCGCCAAACATCTGGCCGACGCCGGAATCGAAGTGACTCCGATCGCATCGTGGTCAGGCGCACCAGAGATTCTCGGCGGCCGCGTGAAGACGCTCACGCCGAAGGTGTTCGGCGCCATCCTGCATCAACGCGACAAAGCCGATCATCTCGCCGACGTCGCGCGCCTCGGCATTCCGCCGATCGACCTCGTCGTGGTCAACCTTTACCCCTTCGAAGCGACTGTCGCCAAAGAGGGAGTGACGATCGAAGAAGCAGTCGAGCAAATCGACATCGGCGGCCCATCGATGCTCCGCGCCGCTGCGAAGAACTACCGGTTCGTGCTGCCGCTTGCTGATCCTTCCCTGTACGAGGATTGCATCCGCCGGCTCGAGAAGGGCGAGATCACGGAGGCTTTTCGATTGCGCTGTGCAGTGGCGGTGTTCGAGAAAACGGCGCAATACGATCGAGCAATTGCGAATTTTCTCCAACCCTCGGCGGGCCTGACGCTGCATCTCGCGAAATTTCAAGACCTCCGCTACGGCGAAAACCCGCAGCAGAGCGCCGCGTTCTACGCAAACGGAAAACCATTCGAGCAGCTTCAGGGTAAGGAGCTCTCCTACAACAACCTGCTCGATCTCGACGCTGCCATTCGGCTGGCACAAGCTTTTCGCGATCCGGCCGCCGCGGTGATCAAACATACGAACCCGTGCGGCGTCGCGCGGCGGCAGAGTGTTTCGGAAGCGCTGAAGGGCGCGATCGAAGCCGATGCCGTGTCGGCATTCGGCGGGATCGTCGGAGTGAATCGCGAATTCAATGACGAATGCACGCGCGCGATCGAGTCGCTGTTTCTCGAAGTCATCGTCGCGCCTTCATTCAGCGCCAGTGCGCTCGACGCGCTCAAGAAGAAAAAGAATTTACGCGTTGTCGTCGCCGCTCCCTCTTCGAATTCGATGGAATATCGAAGCGCCGCCGGCGGCATCCTCGGCCGCGCCAGCCGACGGCGGTCGAAATGGCCGGGCTCGAATTTGCGTGGATCGTCTGCGCGCATGTGAAGTCAAACGCCATCGTGCTCACGAGCGCCGCGCACTCGATCGGCATCGGAGCGGGGCAGATGAGCCGCGTCGACGCCGCCAAAGTTGCGATCATGAAGGCGACCGCTGCGACCGCCGAATCTGTGGCGGCCTCCGACGCTTTCTTCCCGTTCCGCGACGGATTGGACATCCTCGCCGACGCGGGTGTGCGGGCGGTCATTCAGCCCGGCGGCTCCGTCCGCGATGCCGAGGTGATCGCGGCCGCGAACGAACGGGGGCTGTCGATGGTCTTCACCGGCGAGCGGCACTTCCGGCACTGAAACCGCAGAGTCCGTATGATGATGAGCGTAATGGGGCGCCTGGTCTTCGTCTGCCTCCTCGCGCTCGCGCCGGCGGCGCCTGCGGCCGTCTGGACAAACATCGGCCCATACGGAGGAGATTCGCGCTCGCTGGCCGCTGATGCCAGCGGCAACAACGTCTTCGTTTTGAATCCACGCTCCGGCGTTTTCCGAAGCTCCTTCGGTGGAGCGTGGACACTGGTCTTCGATGCAATTACTCGCAGCGTGACGCCGACGCGCGTGGCCGTCGATTCTCAAAATGGCAGGGTTTACGTCGGAACGGCTACCGGTCTTTTTCGCAGCGATGACACTGGGATGACGTGGCGACGCGTCAGCGATGATTCGATCGTCGACGTGACCGCGGCCGCCGATCGCGTTATAGCGGGGACGCCGACGGCGCTCAGGCGGAGCTTCGATGCCGGTGCGACCTGGATCAGCTTGCTCTCGCCGGTGGATTCAGGCGCTGTCTCACTCGTGAAGTTCGATCCGCGATCGGCCGATCGCCTCCTCGCCGTGAACGAGGGCAGTCTCTTCGTGAGCGACGATGCGGGGAGCACCTGGCGACAACTTCCACTCACCGGCATCGTGACTGCCACGTTTGCCGATGCGATTTATGGCGGCGGCGCTCGCGGCGTTTACTCGTGCGATCCCGATTGCTCGCAACTCGGGTTCGATGCCGTGACTGAGATCGCATACTTTCGCGGCATCGTGCACGTCGCGGTCAGCGATGGCGTGCTGAAATTCGATTCCGGCCGATGGCAGCGCCTGCTCGCTAACTTTCCCGACGCCGTTCAGCGTTCGCTCCTCGGAACTCCGCAGGAGCTTCTAGTCGGCACGACCGCCGGCGTTTACAGCTCGATCGACGATGTGAGCTGGACCAACCGCAGTTTGGGTCTGAGCAATGTCCACATCATCGCGATGACGATCGCGGGTGACTCTCTTTTCGCGTCAACGCAAGAGCAGAGCGTGATGCGGAGAATCGGCGATCTATGGACGGCGGCAGACAGCGGTTTGACGCGCCACCCGCCCGCCCCTCCCGTTACTCGCGTTCTCGCCAGTGACGGATCCATCCTCTACGCTGGTGTTGTCGCCGAAGGCTTATTCCGCTCGACGAACCTCGGGCAATCGTGGGTCGATGTGACTGCAGGTCTGCCGAGTCGCGACGTCCTCGATGTCGCCGCTGATCCGGGAATCGTGATCGTCGCGACGCCCGCCCGGCTGGTGAAATCGAACGACTCGGGCAGCTCGTGGCAGACGTTCGCAAACTATCCCGGCATCACAGCGAGCGCCGTTGCGGTCAAGGGTCAGTTGATCCTCGCGGGCAACTCGTCGACCATCTACGCCTCGACCGATGGTGGCGCGACCTGGCAATCGTCGGCCCTTCCTTCGGTGATCAAGAAAGTCACGATCGCGGGAACGCGCGCGTACGCCGTGACCGATTTCGATGTATTTGTGAGGAGCGGAGGCAGCTGGAACCGGGCTGCACTTCCGGCTTCGCAAGTGAACGCGATTACCATGCTCGGTTCGCGAGTTTTCGTAAGCCTCGGCGCCGGCGTCTACCTCAGCGACGACGGCATCCAGTGGTCGCTCGTTCCCGGCTCCGATACCCTTCCTGCTGATATCACAGCACTTGTGGCCGATTCACGATTCCTCTACGCCGGGACGAACGGCGGGAGCGTCTTCGCGACTGCACTTCTCGCCGTTCCGTCGCGCGTGCGTTCGGTCCGTCACTGACTTTCGCGGCGGTCCCACGAAACATTCCGGCAAACGGAATGTCACAACCACCCCTCCGAACGTGCGTCCTCGCATCCCGATGCTAGATTCGAATTAAGCCATCCATATCGATCCAGGGGAATTTGACGGAGTACCGAAGGGGAGGCGTGTATGCGCACAGGTTTTGTTTTTGGGGCAGTGGGTTTTTTCATCGCTGCGACCGCGATCAGCGATCGCCACGAGTCGGTCGGCGACTCGATCCCAGGTCTGACGGCCGCGCAGAAGGCATCTTTCACAGATGGCCGCACGGAGTTCATCACCGCCGAAGAAGTTGACGAAGGGCTCGGGCCGGTCTTCAACGAAGCGTCCTGCGTGGCCTGTCACTCCGTCCCGGCCGCCGGGGGCGGAAGCGAGCGCCTCGTCACGCGCTTCGGAAAGATGACGAACGGTGTCTTCGATCCGATGGAGTACGCCGGCGGCTCGCTCATTCAGGACCACGCGATCGACGGATTTCAGCCCGAACTCGTCCCGGCAGAAGCCACGATGAACGTGCATCGCCGGACACCGCCGCTATTCGGCCTCGGCCTTGTCGACGCTGTTCCTGACGGCACGTTCTTCCTCATCGCAGCACAGGAAGCGCAACGCAGTGACGGTACGGCCGGCCGGGTCGCTATGGTTGACGATCGCGTCCACGGCGGAAAGTCGGTCGGCAAATTCGGATGGAAAGCGCAGGTCCCGAATCTGCGACAGTTCTCGGGCGACGCCTATCTCAACGAAATGGGCATCACCAATCCGCTCTTTCCGGACGAAAATGCGCCTAACGGAAACTACGACCTCCTGAAGAACAATCCGATGCCTGCCATGAATGACACCGGCGACGGCGTGGACGCCTTCACGAACTTCATGACGCTGCTCGGCGCTCCTCCGCGCAGTCGGATGCGCGACGGCGATTCCGGAGAGAACGTTTTCGAACGGATCGGATGTGCGTCGTGCCACGTGGCGACACTGCGCACCGGATCGAGCGATATCGCAGCGCTCAGCAACAAAACGTTCCACCCCTACTCCGATTTTCTGCTCCACGACATGGGCTCGCTCGGCGATGGCATCGTTCAGGGCAATGCGACCGGCCGCGAATTTCGGACCGCGCCGCTGTGGGGACTGCGAATGATCACGCGCCTGCTGCACGACGGCCGCGCCACGACCATCGAGGGCGCGATCCTGCTTCATGATGGCCAGGGCCGCAGCGCGCGCGATCGTTTTGTGGCCCTCGATGCGAAGGACAAACAGAAACTGCTGGCGTTCTTGAAATCTCTCTAAGTTCGGAGCACGCCCGCACGCTCATACACCTTCGCGTCGATGAACAGCGTCACGAGCGAGGAATCGAGCAGACCGTCGGTGACTTCCATCTTGAGGATGTCGAGCGCGCGATCGGTCGAGATCGCGCGCTTGTACGGCCGGTCGCTCGCGGTGAGCGCGTCGTAGATGTCCGAGACCGTCATCATGCGCGACTGAATCGGAATCTCGGCGGCCGTGAGCTTGCGCGGATATCCGCGCCCATTGAGTTTTTCGTGATGGGCGTACGCGATGTTCGGGACACTCACGAGGTCCTTCGTCCATGGAATCTTCTGCAGGAAGTGGAACGTGTGCGTGACGTGACTCTCAATTTCGCTGCGTTCGGCCGGATCGAGGTTCCCCTTCCGAATCGACAAAATCCGGGCCTCGTCGGCATGCACCAGCGGCTTGCGATCGCTGCGGATGTCGACGTACTCGCGATTCGCCAACTGCTGCAGGTAGTGGAAATCACCTTCCGGCAACACCGTCGGCTCATTCGACTGCGCGACGATCGCGAAATCCTTCTGCAAACTCTCGATCTGCTCGGCGGTCTCGGCATCGGTCCGGCGTGCGAAATCGTCGAATCCTTCCCGTCCGTGCTTGAGCAGATACTCCACTTTACGGCGGTAGGCATCGCTCTCCACCGACTTCATGGCGAAGTCGAATCGCCCGCGAATCGTCTGGAGCTGCATCGGATAGAGCTTCTTTTCCTTGACCAGCACCTGCTCGCGGACACCGACCTTCCCGAAGTCGTGCAGCAGCGATGCATAGCGAATCTCGCGGACCTGATCGGAGGTGAAATGGATGTCGCGAAACTGGCCGCTTTCGATGCCGTCGACAGTCCTGGCCAGCTCCACGGTCAGGTCCGCGACGCGGAACGAGTGTCCCGAGGTCGTGGGATCGCGTTGTTCGATGGCGGTGACAGCGGCTGTCACGAAGCCCTCGAACAGCCGCTCGATCGATTCGTAGAGGATGTTGTTCTCGACTGCCACCGCGGCCTGCCCGGCCAGCGATCGCATCAACTCGATTGTTTCCTTATCGAACGAAACGACTTCCCGCGGCACGCTGGTAGCCGTCAGGCGCTTCGCGGCGCCGGCGCGCTTGCGGTTGATCAACTGCAGGACGCCAATCAGCTCGCCGACATGATTCATCATCGGAAAAACCAGCATCGATCGCGTCAGATACTGGTTTTCCTCGTCGAACGAGCGATTGATCGTGTACTCCGCGCCCAGTGGCACGTTGTAGGCGTCGTCGATCACCAGCGTCTCGCCGGTCAGCGCGACGTAACCGGCCAGACTTCGGCGCGTGATCGGCAGGACCTTTTCTTCGAACGACATGACGTCGATCGAATCGTTCTGCGCCAACTTCCAGCGCAGCACTCTCTGCCCATCGACTTCATCGAGGAGGTAGAGCGATCCGGCGTCCGATCGCGACAGCTCTCGCGCTTTGCTCAGAATGGTCGTGAGCAGAACGGAGTGATCGCGTTCCGCTGAGAGCGCGATCCCGACCTTGCTCAGCTCCTGCAGCTCCTCGGTCCGATCCGAGAGCTGCCGCTCGAGCTGATCGGCGCGCATCTTCTGGTAGAGGAACTGGTAGGCGCGCTTGATGGCATTCGCGAGCGCAGCCGGCGACGGATCCTCCGGGAGATCAAAATAAACCGTTTCGTCGGTGAGCCACCGCGGCTCCTCCCGGAGGCCCACACCAACGATCGCGGTGCGGCGATCGCTGATGTCGGCCGCCCGGCCGTTGCCGCTAATGGCCGGATCGACCAGTACGACGCGCAGCGCATGCGCATCGCTCGGGAGGTGGTCGAGCGTCTCCATCAATCGCGGAGAAATCGACTCTCGCTCCAGGGCTTCCGCATAGCGTGCGATCGGGAAGCTCTTCGAGTGGATGAGCGTCAACATCTGCATGTTTGGGGACCGTGCGCTGCAACTGTCGACGGTGGCCGCTTCTTCCACGCTACGGCAGAATCCGCTTACAATTTCGCGCCTGTTTTGCCCTAATTATTGCACAGAATGCACTGAGAATGTTGCTGATTACGCAAACGTTGTCCGCTCCGCAGGAGGACGGTTTTGGCAGCCTACACGACCCAAACCATTACCCCGAAATACCATGAGGCGCTGGTCGACTGGCAGAAGAAAAACTTCCCCGAGCTCGACTTCCTCCTGAAAAACTGGACGAAGTACTACCCCACCCAGACCCCCTACCAGCTCTTCGCGAAAATCGGAAAACTCGCGTCGGACACCATCAATTTCGGCCGCATGGCCGGGCAGCAGCGCTTCGAGCGCGCCGGCGACATGGTCGGCAACATGTTCTACACCGCGCGCGACATCATCCGCGCTCAGGCCTCGACCGAGCTCGGCTCGATTCAGCAGCACCGCCTCACGCTGGAAGAGGCGCCCACTGATCAGATGAAGATCTCCGTCCTGCGGA
>QHVX01000003.1:0-557 GCA_003222375.1 Acidobacteriota bacterium | reverse complement strand
CCGGACGTCGCGAAAGACACCATGGACGAGCTGTTGTCGATGCAGCTCGGCAACCACGTCCTGGACGCCTTCAACATCCCGTTTTTCAATTTCCTCGACAACGTGATCTTCGCGACCACCATCGATCTGGTCGGAAAGTACCAGCTCGAGATGCAGAAAGTCTTCTCGTACGCGCCGATGGCGCGTTCGATGAGCCCGATGCTCTCGGAGGAGGGTTACCACATCGGATCCGGTCGCGGATTCCTCAAAGAGCTCGCCCTCGGCGCGGTCACCGGCCAGGGCCGCTACTCGACCGATGACATCCAGAAGTCGATCAACGCCTGGATCCCGCGCGGTCTGGAGATGTTCGGGAACGAGCGCGGTGGCGAGACCGCCGTCGCATTCGGTTTCAAGGACCGCAACAACGGAACGGCGCAGGCCGAGTACTACAACGACCTTCGCGAAGTGCTCGAGCTCATCAACGTCGAAGTGACGCGCATCAAAGTCAGCGACGTCAGTGCGCCCGATGCGCGAAGCCTGGTCCGTGAGGTTCAGGACACCGGCGAACCGATTAGAGG